>DASVMC010000762.1:0-4205 GCA_036384555.1 Niabella sp.
AAATATATGAATTCAAAAAGTCCGGCGGCAAAACCCACCCGGATCCGGTACCGGATTTTGTTGCTCATATTCGTGAACGTGGTCATCAACTACATGGACCGGAGCAATCTTGCAGTGGCCGCTTCCGACATCGGAAAAGAATTCCGGTTTTCGTCAGTACAGATGGGACTCATTTTTTCAGCATTCAGCTGGACGTACCTGTTATTCCAGATTCCCGGTGGCATTTTGGTGAAACGGGTTGCACCCCGCATTCTTTACACCCTTAGCCTTGTCAGCTGGTCGCTGGCCACCGTATTGCAGGGCTTCGCAAAAGGATTTACTTCCCTGTTCGGACTGCGGATGGCTACCGGTGCACTGGAAGCGCCTGCATTTCCCATTAATAACCGGGTGGTCAGCAGCTGGTTCCCGGTCCAGGAGCGGGCATCCGCCATTGCGGTATATACCTCCGGACAGTTCCTTGGTTTGGCATTTCTGATGCCGGTGCTTTCAAAGGTGCAGTTGCAGGCCGGGTGGAAAGGGTTGTTTGTGATCACAGGCCTGATCGGCATTATCTGGGGATTGGTATGGTATTTTTTTTACCGTGATCCGCTGCAACATAAAAGAGCGAACAATGCCGAGCTGGCACATATCGAAAAGGGCGGCGGGCTGCTAAATACCCAAACGGAAGCGCATAGCAAAAAGACCTTCCAATGGACAGACGTCACTGAAGTGTTATCGCACCGGAAATTATGGGGTATTTATCTGGGGCAGTTTGCAGTGAACGGAGCGCTGTGGTTTTTTCTGACCTGGTTCCCCAAATACCTTGTCGATTACCGGGGAGTGGATTTTATTCAGTCTGGCTACTGGGCCGCTATACCGTACCTGGCGGCATTTGCGGGTGTACTTTGTTCCGGATTCCTTTCCGACTATCTTATCAGGAAAGGGGTCTCCGCAGCGCGGGCGCGCAAACGGCCGGTTATTGCAGGCCTGCTGCTTTCTGTAAGCATTATCGGTGCCAACTATGTACACACGCCGGGATGGATCACCTTGTTCATGTCCCTGTCTTTTTTCGGTGTGGGTTTTGCTTCTATTACGTGGATCTTTGTATCTACCCTGGCTCCCGAACAGCTGATCGACGTAACCGGTGGGGTTTTTAATTTTATCGGTCAGCTCGCCGGCATCATTGTACCTATTGTGATCGGATTCCTGGCCAGCGGAGGCAACTTTGCTCCGGCCCTTATTTTTATTGCCGTACTAGGTGGGTTGGGAGCCTGCTCCTATCTCTTCCTGGTGGGGGATGTGGAGCGTGTAACTACAAAAACAACATTGAATCAATAACGTAGACGGTATGGATACCTTTTTAAGCTGCGATTGGGGAACGAGCACGTTCCGGTTACGGTTGGTACAAACCAATGACCAGATAGTAAGGGCAATCATCCAGTTTCCGCAAGGCGTTGCCCAAACAGCAACAGCATGGCAGCAAACGGATGGTGCTATCAGCCGGCAGGTATATTATACTGATTTTCTGAACCGGCAGATCCATACGCTGGAGCAGCAATTGGGGCATTCACTGGCAGGGGTGCCCGTTGTTTTATCCGGAATGGCCTCTTCCTCCATCGGGTTAATGGAACTTCCCTATAAGGAGCTCCCGTTCTGCATAGATGGTGCGGACCTGGAGCTGCGATCTGTTTCAAATGGCCGTAACCCCATACTGCTGATCTCCGGTGCCTGTACGGCAACAGACGTGATGCGGGGAGAAGAAACAAAGATCGTTGGGATTGCGGATGCATTGCCGGCCGGCGGGCAGGAGCTATTGTTACTGTTACCGGGAACTCATCCCAAACACATACAGATCCGGAACGGGAAAGCTGTTTCTTTTCAAACTTTCATGACCGGGGAGTTTTTCGCCTTGTTATCCCGCAACAGCATTCTTTCAGGGTCTGTTACAGCCGGCGGCGACCTTACTGATCCGGCAAACCGGGATTGTTTTATTAATGCGGTGCAGCAGAGCCGCACTACTCCTCTCCTGCATCATGCTTTCAGGGTGCGCACCAACCAGTTGCTGAAAAAGATGCCACCGGAACAAAATTACCATTACCTCAGCGGACTGCTCATAGGTGAAGAGCTCAGTACCGTAAAGCCCACTGTTCCGGTATACCTTCTCGGGGGTGCGGCACACCTGCCCTTATACCTGCAGGCCTGTAAAGCACTTGGTATTCAGGTAACCGTATTGCCGGACGCCGATGAGGCACTGATAACAGGTCAGCATAAATTGTTATTAAAAAACAAAAGCGAAATAGTACCGATCGCACAGCTGTAATCGGTTAATTGGTATGAATCACTATTTTTATTATATGAAGCCGGCTGTCTGGAAAATTATTTTTGCCTGTGTAACAATTGCGTATTTCACAGGAATGGCCCTGCAGAATGATACGCTGCAATTTGCTTGCAAACCACTGCTGGTCAGTTCTCTCCTGGGATATTTTATTGCAGCTACCAGGGCAAACAGCTCTTCTCTTAAAAAATGGATCACAGGAGCACTGACCTTTTCAGTTGCGGGTGACACCCTGCTATTGTTTGCCAATGACAATGAGCTGTATTTTATATCCGGACTGGTTTCTTTTCTTATTGCGCACCTCTTTTATATTTGCTGTTTTCACCAAATAAAAATAAAAGAATCGATTTCCGGTAAATGGTATACTGCCATTATTGTTGGCGTATATTATTTTTTTATAATGAGCTTTTTAATCCCACATTTAGGAACACTTAAAATACCGGTACTTGTATACGGCATTGTAATCAGTTTTATGCTGTTGCTGGCTATGCATCTATACGATCTGCCCGATAACCGGACCGCCCGCCTGCTTTTAACAGGAGCTATCTTTTTTGTACTCTCAGATTCCATCCTGGCGGTAAATAAATTTTATCGTCCCGCAGCCTGGGGCGGGTGGGCCATTATGAGCACCTACATGCTGGCTCAGTGGACCCTGGTAAACGGAATGATCCGGTTGATAACAAAGAGCGAACCGGCATCCTTAACTCCCCCCGGTCATCCCTTTCCGCATCATCATAAATAAAAACAGGATCATGCAAATGGACGATCCACTGCACCGCTATCGTTTATGACCGCACAACCACGGGTCACAATCGAAGCGCTTTTTACAGAATAACCTTCCAGCTCCGCCTCAATGTGCACAGGGTCCCTGTTGCTTAAAACATCAATCAAAGGCAATAGCGAAGAGTAACGCAAGCAGAGCGCCGGTATGCCATTTTCATCCCAGCAATTGGCAGGCAGCTTCTTTGAATCCGGGGTCAGGTAAATAACACCCACTACATTTATATAATTTTCGTCAAACAATAAAATAGAATCAGCTCCGGCATTTAAAGGATCGTTCCGATAGTAATAACCCTTTATATTCTTCGAATAAATCATTTTAGAGGCTTTTATTAGATTTAAAGGTCTTTATTATGCATTCCGTTAAGGAAAGGTCAATTATTCATTCCCATAACAAAACTATTGGCAAATCCATTTCAAAAGAATCGTAGAAATACGGTTTTTGAATGTGATAGTTCGCCAACCTGCATTAGCCAAAAATACAACTTCTGATCAAACCAGTTCGCATCTGTATAAAGCAACTATTTTCACATTTCGTTAAGACTCCGGCTCCGGCCCTTTTGTAACAGGATTTGCTAACTTAAACAAAATCAATACCAGTATCGGATCATTTCAGCAAAAAACCTGATAAATTTGTCCTCACACATTTTTTGATTATATGTATCAAACAGATTTTTTAGTAATTGGGACCGGTATTGCAGGTCTTACTTACGCTTATAAAATGGCGCAGGCATTCCCGGATAAAAAAATACTGGTACTTACCAAGGCCGCCGCAGATGAAACCAATACAAAATATGCGCAGGGTGGTGTTGCGGTGGTAAATGACCTGGAGCACGACAGTTTTGAAAAACATATTGAGGACACGCTGATTGCAGGAGACGGCCTGTGCAATAGGGAGATCGTGGAGATCGTGGTGAAAGAAGGTCCTCAATGCATCAATGAAATGGTTGAATTGGGTACCCATTTTGATAAAGATGATGACGGCGAATATAAACGGGGTAAGGAAGGAGGTCACAGCGAATTCCGCATCCTGCATCACAAGGACATTACCGGCTGGGAAATGGAGCGTGCGCTCCTTGAAGCCGTAGGGAAACATCCGAATATAGAACTA
>DASVMC010000763.1:0-3064 GCA_036384555.1 Niabella sp.
CAAGCTTCATTGAAACAATGACATCCGGCCGGGTATTATCATGATTCGTTTCTTTCCGCAGATCGGTATACCAGCCTGTAGTCGCTGAGGGCGTGTACGAACTAAGGCTTACCCTTTGTACTCCGTGGATTTTACCAAGCATATCGGAAAACAGATCTACTTTTGTACGGCTAAGGCTATCATTCGGAAAGCTTGCGTTGATAATTGCTTTTTTATTAAAACCCATATCGGCATTACGGAAATAATTCATTTGCGATGCTACAATCAGGGTACCGATAATCAAAGCCTGTGCAATTACAAATTGAAAAACCACTAATGCTCTTCTTAAAGAAATGCCTTTGACATTAGCTGATGCAGCGCTTTTTAAAACATGGGCAGATTTGAAACCCGATAATACCAACGCAGGATAAAAACCCGACAGAAAAGTAACAAAAACAAAGATCGCAGCAGTGAAGAGTAAGAACCCTGAACCAAGTACTGCAGAAAAAGTGAGCTGGATATCCAGCAGCTTATTGACAGCTGGTAAACAAACTGCAACAATCAACAGGGAGCCGATCAATGCCAACAAAGTGGTAATGCCAGTTTCCCCCAGGAACTGTAATACCAGCTGGCGGCGATTACTGCCCAATACTTTTCTTACGCCTACTTCGCGTGCACGATTTACGGCCTGTGCCGTAGTGATGTTGATAAAATTCACGCAGGCAATTATCAGTAAGAAAACGCCTATAATACTTAAAGCAAGAATCAGTTCCCTGCTAAATGTACGGTGCATAAAATTTCCATACCGCTCATCAAAATGCATTTCATTCAGTGGCTGCAGTGAAAGAGAATAACCGGGATTCACCGGCTTTATGTATTTATCTGTGAATTGTTCAAGCTGTTGACGCAACTGCATCAGCGAAGTGTTTTTATTCAGCTGAACAAAGCAATAGGTCTCCGAAATACTGCTCCAGTCGTCAGAAACATTTCCCAGAGACTTATAGGAGACTACAACACCCAACGGAAAATCGGTGTTGGACGGCGGATTATCAAGAACGCCCGTTATTTTTGTTAAATGGCCGTACAGTTTTATTGTTTTGCCTACAGCCAACCGCCAATCGCCAAAATATTTGATCGCAACATCTTTTGTAAGTACCGCGGTACCTTTATCGTTCAGTGCGGTCTTTAAATCGCCTGCTATCAACGGAAAATTAAATAGCTGAAAAAACTGCGGTTCTGCAACAAGTATGTTTTTTTCTTTGAACTTTTTAGACACGGAACCATCAGCTGCAGTTACAAGTACCTGTATATTATTATCGCCATAAATTGTCGCAACATTTCTCAATTGCGGAATATCCATGCGCAGACCTTGTGCAATCGGAAAAGGAACCCCGGAGCTGTACTCTCTTTCTTTTTCATTTCCGCTTCTTCCAATACGTACCAAACGGTAAATCTGTTCTTTGTCCGTATGAAAATTATCAAAGCTTTCCTGATACTGAATTACAAGAAAGATCAGCAGGAATGCAGCAAAGCCGGCTGCGAGGCCCGCAATGTTGATGACCGAATTACTTTTGTGTCGCTTTAAATTTCTTCTTGCAGTCTTGAGATAGTTCCTGAACATAGTTGGAAGTTTATTGACAAATGCGTATGCTAAATGAATTTACCTCTTCTCTTTCCCCTTTATCACCTTCTCAGCGCAATCATTGATCCGGCATCCGCAATTCTTAAGAAGCATCAGGTGATTACCTGGTTTGTTAACCCTATAACAGATAAATTATTATGCCAATCACATAAATATCTGATTAATAGTAATATATATCTATAAGGTGGAGAAAAACGTTTGCTTATGAAACAGATACTGTCCGGTTTTGATACAGTAGAACCATCTGTTCCAGAGATGAAAATGATAGGAACCAATACCAATTATGGAATCTGGCAGCACAACAAGATATACCTTTACTCTAAAGTATTGAAGTGTGCAGGCTTGTTATAAAACAGTTACTGTAGGAGATTTCCTTTTGTAAAAATAGGCAGGGCGTGCCTAATGCCTGGCTGGCACTAGTGGTGAATGAGCTGATTAAAAGACAGCGGGGCCAGAATCTTTGCGGCTCCGGAAACAAAGGATTCCGGAATGCGTGAAATATTAGAGGAATGCCCTTATGGGGCATATTATCCGTATCGGGCATAATACAAGTTGTGATTAAACGCCTCTACTTTAATACAGTAATTTCAATTAGCCGGAACAAGTTGAGCTGCTGATCACACAAATAAACAGCCTGCACTTTTTCTCCAATATTAAAATGTTTTACCGGGGTTTCAGGATCTCCATAGCTACAGATCAGCTCGGAGCCGATGCGGTACCAGATTATGGTGGTATAGCTTCCTCCCCTGGTGAACCGTTCTCTTGCTTTTATCACTTCCGTAACAGTACCTTCAACGATCCAGCGCCTATCGGAATGTTTCAGCTTTTGCCTTTTATAGTAAACAAAAACGGCAGGTAACAGGAATACGGATTGGAGTACAGCAAGCAATAAGCTGCCTGGAATGTCTTTGCTGTCATACATTGACCAGCAAATGACAATGGAAACCAGTAAAAGCAAAAGGAACACACCGGCAATAAAACGAAGTGATTGCATTGCCTTTTTACCTTCCGAAAAATCCTGTGGCAATGCAGCAACCGTTCTCTGTGATGCCCTGCCAGTATGCTCGTAGATCATATCCAGCAAAAGAAATTGCTGCTCATCTATCCTTAACAGATCCAGTACAACAGCAGACCGTTGCAACGCGCTCACATCAAAGAGGTTCCGGTATAACGCACCAAAATATCTTTTATCGGTACCAGGCACAATATTAACATCGTATGACTGGCCATCAATTTGATAGCGCATTCTTCTTTGCTGGACTGTTACTGATTCCAAAGATCCGCTTACCCGCTCTTTCTGTGCTGACAAAAGACTTTTTTTGGCTTTTGTTCTTCTCTGAATGAAATTAGCCGCTTTGATAAGAAAAAAAATACCGATACCGGCTAAGACAAAAATAATTAAAGGAAGCCCGCTATCATCCTGCAAGGTGGTAGTCATTGCCC
>DASVMC010000764.1:0-4730 GCA_036384555.1 Niabella sp.
TACTCATATTTTTGCGGGCGCCTCTTCCAGGCCACAAACCTACCTGCTGCCCCTTTTTCCATTTATAAACAATATCTATTCATTGTTGTTCTCTGAAACCAGTTTTCTGATCAGGGAAATCTGTCCCAGATGGTAATAACTATGTTCAATAACCCCCTCTATATTTCGCAAATAATTACCATATTTTTCATCTACAAAGGGGGCTTCCAACGCATCATCGGTCATCTGCCCCACCCGGTCTGCAAACAGTTCCGCATTCTTCAAAAATGCATCAACCAGGTTATCCCAGTCTGCTGCTCCCTGAACCGGGGGCAGGTCAAAGCTATACCTGTCGCTTATTTCCAGCTTTCCGCCATTAAATACATTTAAAAGTCCGGACAGGTAATAATTGATATGATAAGTTAATGCGGCTATTGTATTGAGCGCCTCAACCTTTTGTATAGCCTGTTGCCAGGTAATGCTCAATAGCTGCTCTTTATAATTCGTATTGGCGATCCAGCGTCCGTTGAGCAAGACTTCCCGCAGCCGGTTTGCAATAGCGGTACTTTTGATCTTATTTTGCATACTCTTCCGTTGTTCCCTGTAAAATATAAAATCAGGTGCTCTGAGAACATTACTGCATCCGGTCATTTATTTCCGGTGTTACAAGATACCTATTTTATGAATACTGCAATAACGTTCCTGTCCAGATCTAACACATCTATAATTCCGGGATTGTCTAAGATAACCAGATCCGTGGTCTGTTGCAGAGGTCTTTTTATGATGCCTTTCCTGCCCGCAGAATACGCAGATAGTACCGCAGATTTTTTACAAAAAGGATTTGTATTTAACAGCATATTTTTCCTTGCATGCAAAGAGGATACACAGAGCAATCAGCTGCAGGGCTGTTATCGACCAGCTCCTTGAACTATATCGTTAAGACTGTGTTTGGCAAAAGAGAGCGGTTGTTTACCAACCCTCATTTGCACACAAACGGACTTATTGCAAAAAAGCAGGCTGAAATCATTAACAGAAAGAATGAAACCTTTTACGGTTTAAAATCCGATCTGTATACCCACATTTACCACCCGCTGATTCATATAGGCATCACCGGCCGTATTATTGGTCACTTCCGGATCCTGCTGATACAGACTATAATTTGTAAATGTCAGCAGATTATAGGCACTTGCATAAACTCTTGCGTTATTGATCTTAAAAGGAAGCATCCGGAGCGGTAACTGATAGCCGATATCCACTGTTTTTAAACGGATATATCTTGCGTCCATCAGCCAGAAGGTTGACGGATAGGCGGCAGGGCTGTTAACAGAAGCCGAATTAGTGGTTAGCCTCGGGAACTTCGCATTGTCTGGGTTATCGGGTGTCCATCTTAATTCATGAACGGGCTGGAACTGGCTTTGAAGGGGTTCAATGCCCGTGCCTTTAATATAAAAACTATAGTTGAAAGATCCCTGGAATAAAATACTCAGGCTAAACCCTTTATAGCTACATCCCAACGTAAGACCCGCCGTGGTATTGGGTAAGTTGGGTTTACCGATAGGACCCATATCATTTTCATCAATAACACCATCTCCATTCAGGTCCTTGTACTTCAGGTCGCCCGGCTGAACGGGAATGAGCGGCTTTGCACTGCGATCGATATCCGCCTGGTCTTTATAAAATCCCAGAAACGTATAGCCAAAAGGCTGATCAATAGGATGACCGGTTTGCAACAACCAGGGGAATGCAGGGGTTGCCTCATCCTTGAACAGCACCTTGTTCTTTGCATAAGAAAATACACCGGTTATATTGTACTGAAAGTCGCCGATATTATTACGGTAAGACAACTGGCCATCGAAACCGGAATTTAATACCCGGCCCATATTAAACCGGGCAGTGCCCACACCCAGTATCTGGGAGATGGATCCGCGGGTGATCAGCTGATCATATCGTATGTCCCTGAAATAATCCACCGTCATGGAAAGCTTATCATTCAACATATTCAGGTCTACCCCAATATCCAGCTTCCGGGCTTTTTCCCAGGTAACGTTATTATTACCCAGATCTCCTTCCTTCAGGGAGGGGTAGGTTACTGCGCTGCTTTCGCCAAAGGGATAGCCATTGCCCTTATCATACTGCTGAACATACAGGTACCGGTTGCCAAAAACAACATCTGAACCCACCAATCCATAAGAAGCCCTGAGCTTTAATAAATTAATTGCTTCCACTTTGAAGAAGCTTTCTTTATTGATGTTCCATCCCAGGCCAATAGCCGGGAACATTCCATACCGGTTGCTTGATTGAAACCGGTCCGATCCGTTATAGCCCAGATTAAAATCCAGCAGATACTTCTGCGAATAATCATATCCGATCTTAAAGCTGTAGCCCTGGAATTTATTGGGGACCGCTGCATTTTTCTGATCGGTATAACTTTGCCTGTTGAACAACAAAAGGGAAGTTATATGATGCGCTTTAAATGTGCGGTCATAATTTAAAAAGCCCTGCAGGTTGATGTTCTTATTGTAGTCGTTCGTGAGACCAATCAGCGTATAATTTGCAAGCTGGTATTGACCCCGCGGGTCCAGGGTATAGCTGCCGTCGGCCGGGTTATAATAATAAGAAGGAGGAGAATAGCCATCAAAGGCGCCACCTCTGAACAACTGCCGTGAGGACAGCTCTGTGCTGGCATAGGCAACGCGGCCGGTAAAGGACAATCCCTTTGTGATCATATCCAGTTTTTCAACAACCCCGAAAAGCACATTCAGGTCGCTTCTTTTATCCCGCTGATAGCCACTGTTGGCCAGGCGCGCATTCAGCGTAGCCAGGTTACCGGGATTATACCGGTCGTAAGCATAGCTGCCGTTGGGATTCAGAAACGGGGCAGAGTAGGGTCTTATTTTCTGAAAGTTATAGATCTCCGAAACAATATTCTGGGCATGGGGTTGGTTGATATCCCCAAACCGGGTGGTCACATCTAACCGGACGGACAGGCTTTTGGAGGCGCGGATATCCAGATTGCTCCTGAAATTATAGCGGCGAAAATTATAGTTATTGTCGACCTCATTACGCGGATCTGAAAAATCTTTCAGCGCACCGTTTTGCAGGAGCGCACCACCGGATACAAAGTACTTGATAATATCATTACCGCCGGACAGGTCTACATTGGCATTCGTTTGTAAAGAATAGGGCTTAAAAATGGCGTTATACCAGTTTACATTTGGGTGGCCATACGGGTCATCCCCCGTTCTGAAATGCTCCAGGTCCGATTGGGAGAAGGGCGGGTTGAGGCCATCATTGGTATATGCCTCGTTCTCAAGTATGGCGGTATGGTAGGAATCCAGGAACTTCAGTTTGGTTACCGGGCTTTGCGTGCCTCCTTCTATCCGTGCATTTATTTTTGGTCGCCCCATTACCCCTCTTCTTGTGGTAACAATCAAAACACCGTTGGCACCTTTGATGCCATATACGGCAGTAGTAGAAGCATCTTTTAAAATGGTGATATTTTCTATTTCATTTACATTGATCTGTGCCAGCTGCTCATAGGTATATTCAATATCATCCACAATGATCAGCGGCTTATTGCCATCGGGATTTAACGAGCTCACGCCCCTGATAAAAAAATCGGAGGCATCCTTACCCGGCTGGCCGGAGCGCTGCTGGGAGAAGAAACCCGGCAATCGTCCCGCAAGGGTGTTCTGGACATTGGCAGTCGGAACGGTCCTTATTGCCTCACCAGTTATGGCACTTGTGGCACCGGTGTTTGTTACCCGTTTTTTGGTACCGTATCCTACCACTACTATTTCATCCATACCCTGGGGTTTGGTCTGCATCGTAATTTCGAGCGGCTTATCGTCTTCCGGCTTTATCTCGAACGTCAGATACCCCACAAGCGTGAAGACCAGTTCGCTACCCGCATCTGCCGTAATAGTAAACTGCCCGTTCTCATTTGTGGTTGTTCCCCTGGTGGTACCCTTTACCGTAACCGAAACCCCGCGTAATGGCCCCATATTGTCTTTGACAATACCGGATATTTTTCTTCCCTGACCCAATACCGCTGTTCCCAAAAGCAGACAGAACATTATTAGATAGATACGCTGCATAAAAAAGCTATTAACCAGTTTGTTCAATTTTATTTTCACCAATGTTGCCATCATTTACCATCCCGGGTTTTGACGCATACTTGAATTTTTAACCACCTCGTCGTACGGAATGGGATATAAGTATTGCCGGTTGCTAAATACCGGTGTTAACACCTCAGATAGTGTGTAGGTCAGCCGGCCCGATGACCCTTTTATAATCGACATCCCGTGCAACGGTCTGTTCACCACGGTTGCTGCAATCTTCCACCGTCTTATATCCCAGAACCGGTGCTCCTCAAAGGCCAGCTCGATCCTGCGTTCATTCCGGATCACCTGCTCCATCTCATCGCGCGTCATACCTGCTTTTAACCCGTACCGGTTATCAGCTCCCGCATCAATGCCTGCCCGTTTTCTGATGGCTGTTATAGCAGCGTATACATCCGCATCCGGCCCGGAAAATTCATTCTGCGCCTCGGCAAAATTCAGCAGCACTTCTGCATACCGGAAAAGAATGAAATCATGGTACACATCTGAAAACGTATTGGTGGTTTCAAAAGCCCCCATAAATTTCCTCATATAATAGCCGGTTCTTGTTTCAAGATTTAAGGTGCCCGGGTGGCTTCTGCCTCCTTCAAAAGTTTCCAGGCTGGTATTCAGCCACTGATGCCCGTTATA
>DASVMC010000765.1:0-7239 GCA_036384555.1 Niabella sp.
CGCAACAGATCTGAATGTCAATACAAAATTGGCCGGCAGCAACCTTCTCTGGCAGATGCTGGAAGATACGCTGCTGGATGAACAACTGAAAAAAGAAAAACCCGAGTTACTCATTGATGAAGAGCTGGTAAAGAAAATTTACAATCAACTCGTAAAAACAGCTGAATATCATCACTATATATCCATAAATCAGCAAAACAAACAGGAGGATCGAAAAATATTTGAATTTATTTTAAATGATTATCTCCTGGGAAACGAAGATTTTATCACGCATATTGAAGAATTATTCTCCAACTGGAATGACGATGGAGATATGGTGGCGCAACTGATGCAAGCCTATCTTCATAAACCGGGCACTATAAAATTCCAGGAAATCATTAGTCCGGATAAAGCCCAGTTTGCACATAGCCTCTTATCAACGGTAATAGAGAAAAACGACTATTTGCTGGATTTCATTACTCCCAAACTAAAGAACTGGGATCCGGACCGGATCGCCCTGCTGGATATGGTCATTATGAAAATGGGGGTTGCCGAATTCCTGTATTTTGAGACCATACCGCCTAAAGTAACTATTAATGAATATATTGACCTGGCAAAAGAATACAGTACTGCTCAAAGCGGTCATTTTGTAAATGGTATCCTCGATAATATTCATAAAGAGCTGGTACAACAGGGCCGTTTAAAGAAAACTGATTACAAAAAGGCCTGATACTGACTATTTAAAGTAATTTTGCGTTTTTAAAGTAAAAAGAAAAGCATGAAAAAAGTAGTATTGATTGCCGCTGCTGCACTGGTATTAACAGCATGCAAAAACACGTCCGGCAAGTCTTCCAACACCGGCGACAGCAGTAATCTGAATAACCACCTTGTATCATCTGCAAATAATCTGACGCCGCTTCCTGAAGCATTAAAAGACTCGGCTAATTTCACAACCGTTGTTTGGGTAGACTCCACGTTTAAAGATGTGGGCAAGGTTACAAAGGGACAGATCGTTGAAATTCCTTATACGGTCAGGAATACCGGCGATAAGCCCCTGGTCATCACCTCTGTTCAGCCGGGTTGCGGATGCACGGTAGCAGAGAAACCGGAAGAGCCGATCCTGCCGGGCAAAGAAGGTAAAATCGTTGCCAAGTTCAACAGCGAAGCCCAAAGTGAGGGAGAGCACAGGAAAAATATAACCGTACAGGGCAATATAAAGCCTACAACACAGGCTTTACTGGAATTTAAAGTAGATGTAGTTAATAAATAAATTAAAATTAAGTAATGACAAAGGTATTTCTGCAGGCACAGGCTCAGGGCCCGTTCGGGTCAATGACAACAATGGTATTTATGGTTGGGATGATCGTGGTTTTTTGGCTCTTCTTTATTCGTCCGCAGGCCAAAAGAGCAAAGAATCAGAAAAAATTTATTGACGATCTTCAGAAAGGTGATAAAATTGTAACCATCGCAGGTATCCATGGAAAGATCAGCCAGGTAAATGAAGATGGTACATTAAGTATTGAAGTAAGCCCGGGTAACTATATTAAAATTGAAAAGTCTGCCATCAGCATGGATTGGACCAGTCAGTTAAATAAAGGCACCGCTGCGCCAACAACTACAAAATAGCAGCAGGTTGACGGATTTTTCCGGAACCATTTATTCCAAAAGATTTCTGAAACACGGCAAAAAGCTATTTTTGCCGTGTTTTTATTTACAGACTAAATATTTTTCTTTTGCTGAAAGTAGGTATTACCGGAGGTATCGGTAGTGGCAAAACACTGGTAGCTTCGCTGTTTAAAACGTTGGGTATCCCTGTATACGATGCAGATGCAGCTGCAAAGCAATTAATGAGCACGAGCAAGCCCCTGCAACAGCAAATTGTTGAGGCTTTCGGGGAAGAGGCTTTCCAAAACGGACAGCTGAACAGGGCTTTTCTTGCCGCCAGGGTCTTTAGTAATGAAGCACAGCTAAAAAAGATCAATAGTATTGTACACCCTGCAACGATCAGTCACAGCCAGGAATGGTTTGCACAACAACACGGGCCTTATGCCATTAAAGAAGCTTCTATCCTTTTTGAAACCGGAAGTGATCAGTACCTCGATTATGTTATTGGTGTAGCCGCAGCTGAACCTTTGCGTATTCAGCGTACAATGGAGCGCAGTCATTTAACAGCGCAACAGGTTAAAGAACGAATGGGCAGACAGATGAATGAAGAAGAAAAAATGCGGCGCTGTCATTTTGTAATTGATAACAATGAAAAACGATCCCTGATTGCACAGGTAATGGAAGTACATCGGCAATTACTGGAATTATCCCGTAGCGGACAGTAGCTGCCACCTTCACTATAAAGCACCATACCGGTATTCCATTACCAGCCGGTACGCAACAAGAACTACCGTTTTTTTAACAGACCGGTGATCCGGTATCCAGGCGGATGTATGCTGCAGGAACGCATTTATTTATTCCCGAAAAAGCGCTTCTATCCGTTAAAAATTAAATAAGAAACCTACAATTCGTAATGCTGCATTAAAAATGGCATAAAATTCGGTTAGGTATTATAAGTATAAACAGAAACTGTATTTTTTCTTCAAACTTTAAATTATAATACTATGGAAGAGAACAAAGAATCCTTTATGGACAAAGCAAAAGAGAAATTAACGGAATTAAAAGACAAGGCAGAAGATACCTGGGATAAAGCCAAGGATAAGGCGGAAGAAATCTGGGACAAAACAAAAGATAAGGCAGAAGAATTGAAAGACAAGGTAAAAGAAAAAACAGAGCAGCAGACGCCGGAAAAGCAGCAAAATGAGCACATTGAATCCGCAAAGGACAAGGTAGCTGATGTAAAAGATTATATAAAAGAAAAGCTGGATGCTGCCAAGGAGGAAACGGGTGATCTGGCTAACAAGACAACAGACAAACTGGATGATCTTAAAAATAAGTAAGGCTGCTTAGGCAATTGCCTTTTTAACACCAGGCATTCTATTCCGGATAAGGACGGAAAAATAATACTCAGCAACATCTGAGTGATAAGGCAGGTTCGTGATGACCTGCCTTATTTACAATACAACGCTGCAAGACACAACACAGCTTCCCGCATAGCACCATCCTGAACATTGCTTCCAAATCCTCTACCTGAATTCAACTCCGATCATACTGAAGATCCGTATTGCCGGCCGGCGATAGCAGGACCTGCAAGTCCTTTTTTGCTGCACCGGGTAACCCTGATTTTGAATTTATTGCCGGGTATGATGTAGTGTTCTTATGAAATTCCTATCTTAGGAGCCTGTATAACATCAAAAACAGATGAAACTGCTGCCTGATATTAACGAATCAGAATTGTTAAAAAGATTGCGGGAAGGCGATGCCCGGGCATTTGAACAGGTATACCAGTTATATGCAGCAATGCTGGCGTATAAATTGCATAAACTGGTTAAGATACCGGCTGTGGTGGAAGAATTGCACCAGGATATTTTTTTAAAACTGTGGAACAGCAGAAGTAACCTGGCCGCAACTACCAATCTGAAGGCGTATCTCTTTACGATCGCCCGGAATACGGCCATTGATTTTTACCGAAAGGCTTCCAAAGATAAAGAGCTGGAAAAGCAGCTTGTCTACCATATGAGCAAGGCGTATGATCACATTGAACCGCTGATCAATTCAAAAGAGACCTTAGCCGCACTGGACCATTTAATATCACTTTTACCACCACAACGGCAAAGGGTATTCCGGTTAATTAAGCTGGAAGGTAAATCCTATGAAGAAGCATCAGCCTTTTTTGGTGTATCTATCAGTACCATAAAAGATCACATGGCTAAATCTGCTGATTTCTTAAAAGGACAACTATCTAAAAAATACCCGGACCTTCTGTTTGGCCTGGTGATCAGCATGCTGTTCCGTTAATTTTATTTTTTTTTGAAAGAGAGCCGGGAAAACCTGCTTTTCTTTCGTTTACTATATAAAGGAAGTCCGCAATGGCAGATATCGATGACATATTCAGGCGTTTTTTAAACAATTCCTGCACGGAAGAGGAATTACAGGTGCTGTTGCAGTACTTTGAACCGGAACAAAATACCGGTCAGCTTAAAGCATTGATAGAACGGGAATTTCTTAAACCCGAACAGGACCGCGCCCTTCCGGAAGCCCTGGCTCAGATAGTGGAGCGCAATCACCCTATACTAATAAAAAAGATCCAGGCTTCCCGTAATAAGGACCGGAAAGTCCGGCGGCTTTTGATCGCTTCTTCTATTGCAGCATCCTTCTTACTCACCGGCAGCGCACTAATGCTGTATTTACATAATAAGGATAAACAGCAGGTGCAGCTGGCCACCCGGCAGGATATAGATCCGGGTACCAACCGGGCAACCCTTACACTGGAAAACGGGCGGTCAATTCTATTAAATGAAGAGAAAGCAGGTGTCATTGTTTCCGATAAAGGGATCACCTATACGGACGGAACGAATGTAGCCCCGGCAAATGAGGCACAATATGTAACTCTTTCCACTCCGCGAAAAGGGCAATACCAGGCTGTGCTGCCTGATGGAACCAGGGTATGGCTCAATGCGGCTTCCTCATTGCGGTATCCAACTGCATTCCCGGGTGAAAGACGGTTGGTCGAACTCAAAGGGGAAGCCTATTTTGAAGTAGCACACAATCCCCGGCAGCCCTTCATTGTAGCCACCACAACACAGCAATTAAAAGTATTGGGCACTGTCTTCGACGTCAATGCCTATGCCAATGAAGCCCATACGGTAACCACCCTTATAGAAGGAAGCGTGGAACTTAGTAGCCTTGCCAACCCTGTTCCCCAAAAACTCAAACCTAACCAGCAGGCCGTTTTGGATGAGAAAGGATATAAGATCCACAACGTGGATGCAGCGCAATACATCGCCTGGAAAAGCGGGGAGTTCCGGTTCAGGGCTACTTCGCTGCCGGAAGTTTTGCGGCAGCTGGAGCGGTGGTACGACCTGGAGGTGGATTATTCAAACATCCCTGATACGATCAGGATCCATGCTTCAATAAGGAGAGATAAAAAACTATCCAGTGTGTTATACGCACTGGAAAAAATAAGCAATGTCAAATTTGAGCTCAACGGCAGAAAACTTCACCTAAAAGAATAATACAGAGCAGATCGTTTACGTTGTCCGGAGCCGGAAAGCAGCAGACGAAAGCGGTAAAACAGACCGCCTGGTTTCAGCTGACAGGATCATTGTTTTTTACTGTATACTAAAATTGATTAATTATTAACGACGAATTGTATGAACCGTAACATTGTTTGCTACAGGAAAGTGCACTGCACTTTCAGTTTGCCGGCGCCTTACTGCAGGAGCCAATCAAAATGTATATACCCCTTAAAAACAGTGCTGCTGCTGGTGCTGTTCTGTTGCTTCCTGGCAGGACCGAAGGTGGCGGCACAAACAATCAACCTCAACCTAAAAAATGTGCCGTTGGCTACCGCACTGGAGCAGATCAGTAAACAAACGCAATATGATTTTTCCTACAATGATAAGATCTTAAAAAGTGCCCAGCCTGTAACCATCACATTACGCAATGAATCTTTGGAACGGTCTTTACAATTGCTGTTTGCGGGTCAGCCACTGTCTTACGAAATCAGCGACCGGATCATTATCATTAAAGAAAAGAAAGCCCCTGCTCCCTCCTCTCAGCCGCTGCCGGCGCAACGAAACGCTCCGGTCCGGGGCCTGGTCGTCAACGAAAAACAGGAGCCGCTGTATGGCGTCAGCATCCAGGTTAAAGGCGCTTCACAGGGAACAACTACTGATAAGCAGGGCCGGTTTGCGGTCAGTGCCCCTTCTGAAAATACGGTACTGGTATTTAGCTACCTGGGATTTGTGCCCCGGGAAGTTCCGGTATCTGAAAAAGAGGAAATGACCATTGTGCTGAAAGAGCAGAATAATAATATGAATGAAGTAGTTGTTGTAGGATATGGCACCACACTTCGGAAAAACCTGACCACAGCCATTGCCACTGTAAAAACAGATAATATTTCAAAAGCGGCGGTCAGCAATATGTCGCAAATGCTGTTAGGCAGAGCAGCGGGATTGCAGGCAACACTTAGCAGTCCGCAGCCGGGCGGTGATGTAAACCTTTCGATCCGCGGCGGTGGTACACCTATTTTCATAGTAGATGGGGTAATGATGCCCGCCGGATCACTGGAAGTCGGGTCGGGAACAACGGATGTGCCCAATTCCATCAGAAGAGGCGGACTGGCAGGGCTTAACCCCAATGATATTGCTTCCATTGAGATATTAAAAGATGCTTCAGCAGCCATTTACGGAATCGATGCAGCCAACGGCGTGGTAATGATCACAACAAAACAGGGAACAGAATC
Source organism: Niabella sp. (assembly GCA_036384555.1). Taxonomy (GTDB): domain Bacteria; phylum Bacteroidota; class Bacteroidia; order Chitinophagales; family Chitinophagaceae; genus Niabella. Next base: position 6,332 of record DASVMC010000765.1, read on the forward strand.
GGCTCCTAAAATTGCTTATGACGGCAGCTATTCAGTTGCCCGGAACTATCCGTATCTCAAGCCGCTCAACGCCCAGGATTATATGAATGTGGCAAATGTATTCAGTAAGGAGAACTATCTCTTTACCCGTGACATGTATCCTTATGGAACTAATTTGTTTGACGGGAACTGGATCCCGCAGTTCTCACCACAGCAAATAGCAGCCGCTTCCACCACCAGCTGGCTAGATTTCGTTTTAAAAGATGGCAGCATCAATAATCAGAATATTACAGTAACCGGCGGTTCAAAACTGCTCAAATATTATATGTCGGGCAATTATTACGATCAGGAAGGAACAGTTGTAAACTCCGGCATGAAGCGGTATACCCTCCGCTCCAATGTGGCGGCACAACTGCTTCCCTTTCTGAAGCTCACTGCTATTGCAAATATCAACCAGAATAATTATACCAATTCCAGCGCAGAAGGAGGCAGCGGCGGTCATGGCTCCGGGTCACTGCAATCAGCGCTCACCTACCCTTCTTATCTGCCGGTAAAAGACGCGAACGGTGCCCCTACCATTTATCAGAATTTTCCCAACCCGGCAGATATGGTAAAAGTGAGCGATCTCACAAAATCAAACGGGTACTATCTCAATTTTGCAACCGATGTGGATCTTGTCCGGAACCTGCTGAAGGCCCGGCTGATCTATGGCCTCAATAAAGAAAATGCAAACCGGAACCTCTATATTCCTTCCGATATCTATTTTTTTCAAATGTATAAGTCCCGGGGACATCTTGGATATACAGAGCGCCAGAACCAAACAATGGAAGCCACCCTCACATTTAATAAAAAGATAAAGGACCTGATAACCATTGATGCCGTTGCCGGTGTTGGTAAGTATCGTAACAATGCCCAGGGAATGGATGTGG
>DASVMC010000766.1:0-4352 GCA_036384555.1 Niabella sp.
AAGGAATGGATCATTTCGGTAAAGCTTGAAAGGAATTTTACAAAAGAAGAAATCATTGCGCTGTACCTTAATGCAGTGCCGTTCAGCGATAACGTGTATGGCATCCGGAATGCTTCCAAAACATGGTTTCAGAAAGAGCCAGACCGTTTAACGGTTGATGAAGCCGCGCTGCTGGTAGGTATGATCAACGGTCCCGGCATCTATAACCCCAGGCGCAATCCCAAACTGGCCATGGACAGAAGGAACCTGGTTATTGCCCGTATGGTGGAGAATAACAATCTTTCTGCAGCGGAAGCCCAGCAGTTACAGGCTATGCCCATCCGGTTAAATTATAAGAAAATTGATGAAAATACAGGTTATGCGCCTTACTTCAGAGACGTGCTGCGGGAAGAGCTGAAAACGATCCTAAAAGGGATTAAAAAACCTGATGGTTCTTCTTACAGTCTTTATGAAGATGGTCTGAAGATTTATACCACCATCAATCCCTTAATGCAGCAATATGCAGAAGAAGCAGTATATACACAGGTGCCCAATTTGCAGCGCGCGCTGGTGCGTCAGGCATTTATCAAAAATGGCTCCGTTTGGAAAGGACATGAGAACATCCTGGAACGTGCGATGAAGGAAAGTGACCGCTGGCACAATATGGCAGACGATGGTTTTACAGATAAAGAGATCCGGGCAAGTTTCTTTAAGAAAGTGCCTATGAAGGTATTTGCCTGGAATGCCAACAAAAGCAGGGATACGGTAATGACGCCTTATGACTCCATCAAATACCACAGAACAATGGTACAGTCGGCCTTTATGGTCGTAGATCCTGTAACAGGAGAAGTAAGAGCCTGGGTGGGCGGCATCGATTTTAAAACCTATAAATTTGACCACGCCAACCTCAGAACAAAACGGCAGGTAGGTTCTACCATTAAACCCTTATTGTATGCCCAGGCTGTTGACGAAAGAGGCATGACGCCGGAATCCCCTGTTGAGGATGTTCAGCAGGATTTTGGCAACGGGCAACTGGTACCGGCCACCAGCAGAACCTGTTCCGGTCGAACCATGACCATGGCTTCGGCCCTGGCCTGGTCAAAAAACTGCGCCACTGCCTATATTATGAAACAGGTAGGCACTGCGCAATTTGTCAACTTTTTGCAACGCATCAATATTCCAACTAAAGTACCCAGTTATCCTTCTATTGCCTTAGGGGCCTGTGAGCTATCGCTTTTTGAAATGATCTGGGGGTACTCTATATTCGGCGGTCGTGGTTTTTCTACCAAGCCGTATTTTATAAGCCGTATTGAAGACCGGAACGGGAATGTGATCAAGCGTTTTGATTATAGTGCCAATCGCAAAGAAGCCATCAGCGAAGCATCGGCCTATACAATGACGCGGATGATGCAGGGGGTGGTAGACAAAGGAACCGCTGCGGGATTGCGCGCACGCCTTGGTGCTGCTGAAATGGCTGGTAAAACAGGCACCACCAATGATAATGCGGATGCCTGGTTCATGGGCTTTACGCCCCAGTTGCTGGCCGGCGTTTGGGTAGGATGCGATGACCGCTTCATCCGTAATGATGGCAAAGGCGGGTTTGGTGGTGAGGCTGCCAGACCCATATGGGAAGCGTTCTTTAAAAAGATATATGCTGATAAATCTTTAGGCATTAACAAAGATGAAAAATTCCCCGAGCCTCCATCAATGGATAATGAAACCTTGAGCGCAGATCCTTCCATTTATGTTACCTCCGATAGCGTAACACCCACTGCTGAAGGAGAAGACGCAGGGGTAGGTACAGAACAGGATTATATACAGAACAACAATGAGTACATAGGGCCGGAATCGAAACCGATCACTGATGAAGACAAACCCCAGAAAGACACGGTGAAGAAGGAAGCTCCCAAGGCCACCCAGGCAAAGCCAATAGGATCATCGGATGAACCCAAAAAGAAAAAGGGGCTGTTCAACAGGATCTTTGGTAAAAAAGAAAAAAAGGACCCTGATTCCAATCCGCAAAAATAAAAATCTTTAAAGCCCTGCAGCCCTTATCCATGCAGGGCTTTTTTCATTTACAGTGCAAATTGCGCCCTCTCAAAGGCACTCTTAGGGCATTATATCCTGCATCGTCTTTATATTTGCACATTATTTTACCAAAAATCAATCAGTAATATGGCAGATATTTTTGAACGGCTGATAAAGAATTACGGACCCATTGGACAACACCGCGAAAGAGCTCATGGCTATTTTGCCTTCCCGAAACTGGAAGGAGAAATCGGAAGTACTATGAAATTCAGGGGCAAAGATGTTATTGTGTGGAGCTTGAACAATTATCTTGGCCTGGCTAATCACCCTGAAGTCCGGAAAGCCGATGCAGACGGCGCTGCTCAGTTTGGACTGGCATTACCTATGGGCGCCAGAATGATGAGTGGCAACTCCAACCTGCATGAACAACTGGAAGCAGAACTGGCTTCTTTTGTACATAAAGATGATGCTATACTGCTCAATTTCGGTTACCAGGGAATGGTAAGCCTTATTGATGTGTTATGCAGCCGTCATGATGTGATTGTGTATGATGCAGAAAGTCATGCCTGTATTATTGACGGGCTGCGGCTGCATCCGGGACACCGTTTTGTATTCAAGCATAATAATATTGAAGATTTTGAGAAGCAGATGGAACGCGCCACTGCATTGATTGAAAAACAAAAATCCGGCGGTATACTGGTTATTACAGAAGGTGTATTTGGTATGGCCGGAGACCAGGGCAAGCTGAAAGAGATCACTGCACTCAAGAGCAAATATAATTTTCGCCTGCTGGTAGACGATGCGCATGGCTTTGGCACATTAGGCAAAACAGGGGCGGGAGCCGGCGAAGAACAGGGAGTACAGGATCAGATTGATATTTATTTCTCCACTTTTGCAAAATCAATGGCCTCTATAGGTGCTTTTATTGCCGGAGACCGCCAGATCATCGATTATATCCGCTACAATATCAGAAGCCAGATCTTTGCAAAGAGCTTACCCATGCCATTGGTTATTGGCAACCTGAAACGCCTGGAACTGCTGCGCACCCAACCGGAATTAAAGCAAAAACTATGGGATAATGCCCTGAAACTGCAAAGAGGGTTAAAAGAAAGAGGATTTGATATTGGTACAACAGATTCAGTGGTAACGCCGGTGTACATGAAGGGCGGCGTTGAAGAAGCGACAGCAATGGTGATGGATCTCAGAGAAAATCACAGGATCTTTTGTTCTATTGTCGTATACCCCGTTATACCCAAAGGGCATATTATTTACCGTTTGATACCCACCGCCTCCCACACAGATGCCGACATTGAAGCCACTTTAAACGCGTTTTCGACCGTTAAAGGAAAACTGGATGAAGGCGCTTATAAAACAAATGCAATTCCAGATATGGCTGAGCATAAATAAAAAAAGCGGTCTGCCGGGCAAGGGTAAAATCATTTCGTCCTGCCGGCCAGGAAAAATAAAGGGGCTGTCAGATGCTGACAGCCCCTCTTTATTCAGAAAAGGTAATCCGTATTATTTTACCTGGTTTACAACAACGTCTTCAATAAGTTTTGTATTCTTACTAACGTTGTACACTTTTACAGTATTGTCCTTCAGGTTGCTAACTTCAAAAGTCAGTTTTGCATCAGTAGGCAATTCAGTGTCAAACTGGTAGTTACGTACTATTTCAGCACCAGCAACGGTTTCGTTGTATAATAAACTGCCGGTTTCGTCTTTAATAGCAATTGCATAAGAACCTTTGTTCAGGTTATTCAGGCGCAGCTGGTAAATAGGCAGTTGAGCTTTTGTATTGATATACTTTAATTCAATGGGGTTATCAGCACCACCTTCGTTTGCAAATGCAGTTGTTGCGGAAACAGTTGTTGCAAGAATAGCTGCAAGAGCAATAGATAAAACTTTTCCTTTAATTGTAATTTTTTTCATGATCATTTTCATTTTAGAGTCTACGGTAGCAGACAGATTGGATAATATTGTTAATTGTTTTGTTACGTTGTTATTTACTGTAAATGTCCTTAGTGGTTAAAGTATTCGAAAAAATAACTCCTAACCGGTAAGCCACATTTGCTGCTTTGGAAATTAAATTTTTCATTTTATGTCTCCTTTTGTTTTAATTTTTACAAAATCTTCATCATCGGACAAAATCGCCGGGCGGCAAACAAAACGAGACAAGCGAATCAGATTGGTGAGCTCAATTGGGTGCGTTGTAAAGCACCATTTTTAAATTGATAGCACAAAGCTACGGCGCAAAAAAGGCCACCCCAAACCAATATTTGAAGGCCGATAGGGTGTTAACAGTAGTTTCAAAAATTATAACAAACTCATTGTAAACAACTTACAAT
>DASVMC010000767.1:0-3145 GCA_036384555.1 Niabella sp.
TTGTTTGTCGGATCAGAAAATAGCAAAACCCAGTGCTACCTGTATAGCCCGGTTTTTCCATTTTTCCTGATTATCAATGTCATTTATATTGTTCATGCCTGCAATATACCGTGCTGAAACACGGAACTTCATCAGCTTTACCTGGGCGCCGGCTACGAAGGAAAAATCGCCGTTTTTAAAAGCATCCCCGCTGTTCTGAAGCAGGGTTTTGTCCTGGTTGGTCGCAATGCTGAACTGAGGGCCGGCCTGAATGTGCAATGGTCCTATCAGTTTGTAATCGGCCAGGATAGGAATCGATAAGTAATTTAATTTTGCTTTCCGCTGATCTGTGCTGAATATGTGGGATACATCGTTATAGTTATCAGATACGGTGGCGGTGCTTTGACTGTAGAGCAGCTCCGGGTTGATACTGAATTTTTTACCAACACCCAGTTCCGCAAAAGCCCCGGCCAGGTAATTGAATTTAAATTCCTCGTTGAATGATTTTCCGTCAATTTTTGTAAGATTAGCGCCTGCTTTTATGCCCAAATGGAACTGGGCCTGCGCGGCTGAAAAACAGATCAGTAAGGTTGCTGCAAGGATTATTTTTTTAGAATAGTTCATAATCAACGGGTTTAAAGGAAAATAAATGCTAAAATAAGTTGCAAACCTAAGAAAAAACGCTTTTGCAGTGCTAATTGTTATTTAAATTCAAATACCGTTATTTCCGGCAGAATGCCTACACGGCCGGGATAACCGATAAATCCATAACCCCTGTTTACATATAATTTTTGTTTTCCTTTTTCATAAAGGCCGGCCCACTGTTTATATACATACTGTACGGGACTCCATTTAAGGCCGGGGATCTCAACGCCGAACTGCATGCCGTGGGTATGGCCGCTGAGCATCAGGTCCACATCGGGATATTTCTTATTGACCTCTGCGTCCCAGTGGGAAGGATCATGGCTTAACAGGATCTTAAAGGGATAATCTGCCGTGCCCTGCATGGCCTTTGCCATGTTGCCGTAGGAATGGAAGCGTGCCTTACCGCTGATATTCTGAACCCCGATGAGACCTATTTGTGCACCGTTTTTTTCCAGCGGAAGGTGCTCATCCAGTAGCAGCCGCCAGCCGATCCGGCTATGGATCTGTTTTAGCCGGTCCAGGTTGGCCATTTTTTCCTGGGGGCTGCCCCAGCTGTGGTAATCTCCGTAATCATGGTTGCCCAGGGTGGAAAATACGCCCATAGGAGCTTTTAGCCGGCTGAATGTATCCATATAGGTATCCATTTCCGTGGCAATATTGTTTACTAGGTCGCCTGTAAAAACGATCAGGTCCGCTTTTTCCTGCAAAATCATATCAATTCCCTTGTTCACCGCGGCTTTATTATTAAAGCTTCCGCTGTGGATGTCTGATATCTGGATCATTCTGAATCCCTTAAAGGCATCGGGAAGATTGGGAAAGGAAAGCAGTACTCTTTTTATTTTATAATTATACTTATTGCTCATTCCGTAAATGAGGCTGGAAAGGATAGTGCCCCCGGCAGCGATGCCCAGCCAGGTAAGAAAATTGGATCTGGAAATGGATTCACTGTCCGCACCTGAAACTTCCCCTACTTCGTTATTGGAAGAAAATAATTTGCCGCCCACCCATTGTGCCAGCCGCCGGATATCATCAATAAGGAAAAATACGGCGGCCAGTATCTTTCCCAAAAACAAGGCAAAGACGATGGTGTACAAAACGCTTTTTTTGAACCGGCCGGCTTCCGTGGCCGGCAAATTGGGCACTATTAAAACAACCCCAAGGGAAAGCAGGGTAACACTCCAGTAAATGACAGCGAACAGGGTTCGGTTGCGATGGGATGAATAGGCGAACAGGGAGGATCGGATAGCTATAAAAATATAAAGGTCAATGATTAGCATTACCAGTATCATAATCCACCACATAGAAGTATTGCGCATAGCCGGGTTGTTTATAAAATCAAAGCTAATTAAATGTGGATAAATTGAATGAAATGGCTTTTTGTATCAATTAAAGGTCGCAAATACTTTACATTTGCTTAAATGTAGCGTTTTTTACGTTAAGGAGCTATTGGGACATAGAATTATAAGAAACATGGCAAAAGTAATCGGAGTAGCAAATCAGAAAGGCGGTGTAGGTAAAACAACTACGGCAATCAACCTGGCGGCAAGCTTTGCTGTGCTGGAATATAAAACCTTATTGGTAGACGCAGATCCGCAGGCAAACAGCACTACCGGTGTTGGCTTTGATCTGCAGAACATCACACATAGTCTGTATGACTGTATGGCCAACCAGGCGCCTGCAAAAGAGGTGATCCTGAAAAGTGAAATACCTAACCTGGACCTGATCCCTTCTCATATTGACCTGGTGGGTGCGGAAATTGAAATGATCAATTATCCGAACCGGGAAATGGTACTGAAGGGAATCCTGGAAGCGGTAAAACAGGAGTATGATTTTATTGTGATCGATTGCTCACCCTCATTGGGGTTGATTACCGTAAATGCCCTTACGGCCTCCGATTCGGTGGTTGTGCCGGTGCAGTGCGAATTTTTTGCGTTGGAAGGTTTGGGGAAATTGCTAAACACGATCAAGATTGTGCAAAGCCGTTTGAATACAGAACTGGTGATAGAAGGAATTTTAATGACCATGTATGACAGCCGCCTGCGTCTTTGCAACCAGGTGGTGAGTGAAGTACGCCGGCATTTTGAAGATAAGGTCTTTGATACGATCATTCACCGGAACTCCAAATTAAGCGAGGCGCCCAGCTTTGGAAAACCGGTGATCCTTTACGATGCAACCAGTAAAGGAGCGCTGAATTACCTGAACCTGGCAAAAGAGATCCTGCAGAAAAATGACATGACAAAAATTGCTAACGAAAATAAAATTTTAGAATAGAACGTCCTCACCGGTTCCCGTTGAATGTTCAGTGCTTGATGCTTAAGGTTTACAGTAAGGACTTGAACATTGAGCAGTAAACCTAAATAAAATATGGCAACAGTTAAACCAAATAAAGATGCGCTGGGTAAGGGGATCCGCTCCTTACTGGGCAGTATTGATGCAGAGCTTAAAAATAACACACCGGCTGGTGAGCAGTTAAAAAAGACCGCTGTTGAAAATGCGACTACCATTTTAAGGATACCCGTTG
>DASVMC010000768.1:0-4605 GCA_036384555.1 Niabella sp.
GCCCTACGCTATACAAAAAGATACAAAGCTTTCTTTTGAAGGTAAACCTTCTTATCGTTTTGAACTGGGAGCGGAAGATAATTCGCTGCAGGGCTATGAAGAGGGCAGTACCAAGGGAAGGGCGGAGCTTTGCTATTGTTATGCAACAGCCGATGATTATAAAAACCTCCCTTTGGGAACCTATGCAACTGACCAGGTCTTAAAGCTGGTATATAACAGGGGGAAAGGGCAATGTGAACAGGGATCAAAATGGACCTATCGTTTTTCGGTTTACATACCTTCATCACTGTCAGCAGATGTGAACACCATATTTGCGCAATGGCATGGGATGCCGTCAAGAACACTGGTGCAGGACCCCTCAGGAAAAATAATGCAGCTGACACCCCAGGAATTCGTGGCATTAAGCGACAGTATGGTATTTGAAAAGGATCTGGGCCATGAAAAAATAGTGGGTGTGGACAAAAAAGGTAAACAAATCTTCAAAGCGGGGAAAAAGAATGGATGGAAAGTTGAACAGGGCGGATATCCTCCGCTGGCTTTTGGCTTTTCGAACCGCATGTTTTATATTAACGCGAATTCCGACAGTAAATGGATGACCGATAAAACGGACCGTACGTTGGCCAACCCGGATAAAGTGGGGATCATGCAATCGGTCAGCTCTGCTTTTAAGACCTCCACTATTGCCTACAAAATGCCTTTTGCTGCGTTCCCTAAAGATACCTGGATCACTTTTGATGTTGCCATAGATTGGTCTGTGTATGGCGGAGCGAATAATAAAGTGGAAAAACCCGGCATGCTGGATGTTAGGATGCATTATCAAAAAGGTGGAAGACCGGTAAATGAGCACATTGTAGACAATAAAAAAATGTTGATCGGCCGTAATGACGAGCAGGGCTATTATTTCAAATTCGGTATTTATCGTGTAGGAAGCAGCACAGAGCCTGTGGTGTACAACCTGGCCGGGTATTCTCAAAAGAAGCGTTAGGTCGTATCCTTCAAAACGGCATGCGGTGTTCGTGGACAGATCTTAAAATAACGCCGGTTGGTCGAGAGCAAAAATGAAAACACATTAGACCCGGTTATCGGGTTTGTGTTAAAATAAGCATGAAGAAACAATTTTTTAGTCTCCTGTTTTTTTGTTTGTGCCTGGGCCTGCAGGCACAGCAGTCATCCGTTGTAAAACTTACCAGCGAAAAATTGCATGCCCGTGTACGTGAATGGCCTTATCCTATAAACGGCATTACTGTGCCCACCAATGCACCCGCACTGATGTGGCCGGCAACCAATGGTAAGAAAATGGTACTTTCCATGGAAAGCGGAAGTGCTGCGCCTGAAGATCCTGATATTGGAAATGTACGCTATCAGGTAATGCTGGCAACGGATAAAGATTTTACAAGCCATCTTATAAAAAGTAATGTGCAGGCCTGGGCAGTATATCCATTGCATCGGCCTTTAAAGCCCGGGCGCTGGTACTGGAAATATGGGTATCGTCTTAAGGGTTCCGGTAAGTGGACGTGGTCTCCGGTGTATGATTTTGTGGTAGCTGCAAAGTACGCCGGTAATTCGATAACACCATCTGCAGATGCTGTATTACTGCGTAATGAAAAGCAGCACCCGCATTTATGGAATTTATACTCACACAAAGAAACATTTTATAAAAACAATCAGGATAATCCTGAGGCAAAAAGTTTTATTGCTTTTGCTGAAAAGCTGATGAAAGCACCATTACCGGATGAAAGCCCGGTACGTCAGATTGATACCACAGGTAAATCGGGTAAAGAATTAGATGGCCTGATGGACAGGATGTATCATGATTTTGGTGATAGGGCTGGTGATCCTGTGCGCAACCTTTGTATTGCCTATTATTTGACAAAAGACCAACGCTTTATTGAGGATGCAAAACGCCGTGCGTTGAACCTGCTCCAAATGGACCCGGATAAGAACTGGGCTACACGCAGTGATTTCAATAATGGTGCTGTGCTGGAAGCCCTGGGCTGGTTTTACGATCTGGGATATGCATTTATTACCTCCGGTGAAAAGGAATCTTTTAAGCAGGTAATTATAAAGCGGGCAAAGAAAATTTATGATCATTTACCCAACCGTTTTGAGTTGCATGTATGTGATAATCATGTATGGCAGATCACGCTGCGTAATCTTGCTATTGGTACTGTAGCATTATTGGGGGAAGTACCCGAAGCAAAAGAGTGGTTTACCTATCTGTATGAAGTATGGTCTGCAAGGTTCCCTGTATTAGGCACTACCGATGGCGGCTGGAAAGAGGGTAACGGTTATTTCTCCGTTAATTTCCGTTCGATCATTTACCTGTGTCAGTTGTTTGGTGATTTTTCAGGAGTGAATTATTTTCAATTGCCATGGATGCAAAACCTGCCTTATTATCTTTTATACTCTTTTCCTCCTTCAGGTACATCTGTTGCCTATGGCGATCAGTGGGAAGACCTGCGTGACGGGATCAATACGGGATACGCTTTATTTGCAGATGCGCTTACTTATAAGCTAGACAATCCTTACCTAAACTGGTATGTGCAGCAGATAAGGGAGCAGCACCCTGGTTTTTTTAAAGGAACGGATAATTATCTTTTCTTCCGCCTGCTAAATTATGATCCCGGCCGTAAGCTGAAGGTCATAGCGCCTGAAGGTCTGCCGCATTTGCGGGTATTTAAGGATATTGGTCTTGTTGCAATGAGTGATGCAATAGCAAAAGCGGGAGATAATAGCTGCAGTTATTTGATCAGCAATCCTTTTGGTTCTTCCGGGCATGGTCATGCCGGTCAGAATGCAGTTACCATTAACTATAAAGGGAAAACGGTTTTTGGTGCCACCGGCTACTATAGCCAGTTTAGCGACCGGCATAATTTATTAGACTACCGTAATACCCGTGCCTATTGCACAATACTGGCGGATAGTCTGAGTCAAAAGATCGGAGAGGAGGGCTATGGGTGGATACCCCGTTCCATTAGCGGTAATGAAATTCAATACGCATTAGGAGATGCCTCCAATGCATACGGCACTATAAAAAGCGATTTTTGGCTGGACCGGTTCAGGCAGATTCAGCTGAAGCCGGATGCGGCCAATGGGTTTGGAGATGCCGGTGTTACCTTGTACCGCCGCCATATGTTACAGCTGGCAGGTGGCTATATTGTATTATATGATGAGTTGGAGGGGAAGAAAGCCATAAAATGGACAACGCAGTTTCATGCGCCCTTTTATACAATTGTTGCCGGTAAAACGGACAATGCGGACCGGCAGGATTTTGAGGTTGAAACCGGTTTGGGAAGTGTGAATGCCAGCGTGTTTGCAGCTGCCCCTTTACTGATGAAGGTACACAATCAATTTGCAGAGCCGGCTGTGAACTGGATGAAGCTGACAGATGGTAATAAATTGCGTGAATATACCAATCAATGGCATGTGGGCATTACCTCTCCGCCTGTTCAAAAATTCAGGTTTTTAACGGTCATTCAGCTACATGCCGGCAAACCGGAAGAGATTAAAACGATAAGCGCTGTTAATGGCTTGGTGCAGCTGCAGGTTGGGAACTGGAAAATAAATGTGCAGCTGGAAGGAAATCAACCTGCAGCTTTGCAGGTGGTTAGCGGCGGTTCCTTTTTTAATTATGGTAAACTGCCGGTAAATTTCTTCGGAAAAAAATTCAGACCGCAGATTCAGGGCAGTTCTATGTTACTAGAGATGCAGGAGCACAAAATAATGCGGAAGGAGGTAACAGATGAACTGCCCGACGTAGCAAAATACGATAATAAATAAAACAATAAGATATGACTACTAAACAAAAAATAAAAAGCCTGTCGCTGGTGTTTTTGTGGCTTTTTTTTACCGCTGTCACTGTTTTTGCCCAACGGCCCAATATTGTTTTAATCATTTCAGATGATCATGCATTTCAGGCAATAAGCGCTTATGGAAGCAAGCTTACGCAGACGCCGAATATTGACAGGCTGGCTAAAGAAGGAGCTATCTTCAATAATGCCTATGTAACCAATTCACTTTGCGGTCCAAGCCGTGCCAGTATTCTTACAGGAGCCTATAGTAATATCAACGGTTTTAAAGACAATATCAGCTATAATTTTGATTTTAACCAGCCCAGTTTTGCAAAAGCATTGCAGGCGGCAGGATATCAAACCGCCTGGATCGGGAAAATGCATTTAGGTGACAGCATCCCACAGGGATTTGATTATTACAGTATTCTACCCGGGCAAGGGCAATACTACAACCCCGATTTTATACAGTCCGGGAACGTACGGAAAAGATATACCGGTTATGTTACCAATATTGTTGAAGACCTTTCAAACGAATGGCTGGACCACCGGGATCAGCAGAAACCCTTTTGCCTCATCATCGGGCATAAGGCCACGCACAGGGTATGGATGCCGGACCTCGAAGACCTGGGGATGTTCGATGACAAAACATTCGACCTGCCGCATGATTTCTATGATGACTATGCAACGCGAAAAGCAGCCGCTGTACAGGATATGACCATTGCGAAGACGATGCGGATGACGCATGACCTGAAAATGTATGACCCTTCGGATTCACTTGCTTTTGAAGATAATATAAAACGGATGAACGCAGATC
>DASVMC010000769.1:0-3190 GCA_036384555.1 Niabella sp.
TTTGCAAGAATGCTGGTTGTTTCGTTGGTAATATCTTCCAGATTTAATTGCGCTACAGGGTTAGCTACATTCACAACGGGACCGTAAGCGCCCGCATAACCGCCCAGGGCTGTAGAATCATAAATACCAAAAACAGGGATCATTTTTGCTGCAGAGCCTACAGGATTACCCCCCTGACCACCCCAGCCCCCTGCCATCAGACGTTGCTTTTCACGAGAAAGGAATACCGTTTCCCCGAATTTAAACCTGCCCTTTGTTGTTTCCGTTTTTACGCGAAGATTATAACGTTTGTACCCCGTTAAATCAACAATACCATCCTGGTCTGTATAGCCGCCGGAAACACTGTACCGGCCGCCTTCTCCTCCGCCACTCACATTCAGATCATATTGCTGTATGGCTGCACGCCGGTAAATGGCATCCTGCCAGTCGGTACCGGTTCCCAGGGATTCAGGGTTTGCAGCAATATCCAGTCTTGCCAGGCCTGCCGCATCATGTGCTGCATTGCTAACCGTTGCCCATTGCTGTGCATTCAGTACTTTTAACTTCTTCGCCAGTGATTGCACACCCGCATTGGCATTCAGCTGCACTACCGGTTTGCCCGTTTTCCCGGATTTGGTCGTTACGATCACTACACCGTTTGCAGCTCTTGAACCATAGATTGCAGCGGCAGAAGCATCTTTTAAAATATCTATAGATTCTATATCCCCGGAAGAAAGGTTATTGATGTCGTTCACCTGAACTCCGTCCACAATATACAAAGGCGCTGAATTACCCAGGGTACCTACACCCCGGATCAGGATCCTTGTGCCTGCTCCCGGGTTTCCTCCTGCAGACTCAATGGTCACACCCGGTAACTTCCCCTGCAGGCTCCTGGTAAGATCGCTTACTCCCTGCGTTTTAATATCACCACCCTTTATGTTTGCTACTGCACCGGTCAGGTCTTTTCTTCGTACAGTGCCGTAACCGATCACCACCACGTCATTCAGACTTCCTTCCGCTGCCGTTAGTATTACATGCATTGTTTCCTGCCGGCCAACGGGCATTTCGCTGCTTTGATAACCGACAGAACTAAATACAATAATATCCTTTGAATCGGCTGTTACTGTAAAAGTTCCATCATCACCCGAGACCGCCGAAGCAGACGGTCTTCCTTTGATCGTTATACTTACTTTAGGAAGGCCCTGCCCTGCGGCATCTGTTATTTTACCAGAAATTTGTTTTGCCTGTGCAACTGCATCCTGCACCATCAGGAATGCGGCAAAGGAGAATAACACCTTTAAAATGTTATGAAATGAATTGCTGTTACTTGATTTTTTTTTCATAAAGCCTCATTTGTATTTTCGTCAGAACCGTTTTAAGAAATCAAATTTCGATTTTTCTGATTGTCCTGTAAATGGATGAAATAAGGAACTGACTGGATTATTCTATGGTTAGTTTTTATTGAGCACTTTCGTCAAATAGTAAAACAATAAAAGCAAACAACTTCAGCAGGTTGCATTTTTTTACCGGAATGCTGGTCCGCAAAAAACACCGGGAATACCGTCTGTGCCGCAGTTGCGGTTTTTTTTATAAACGACAAAAGCCTTACCAGGCGCAGCTGTAACAATTACTTCGCCCTTATTTTTCAACCCTTCTTAAAAAACGAAAAAGAATGTTTTATAAAAGATACAGCTGCCGGTGTTTAACAGTTATAGCTGAAGCGTTGTATTTATAATAAGTGAGGATCATTTTTTTAAAATCGTCTCCAACAGCCGCCGCTCCATTATTGCCCTATAAATAATGGGGCAGACCTCCTCAAGCCCCGGCCGGTGTTTACGCTGAGAAGAAGCGCAACTACTATTTCTGATCCGGTTCATTATGAGATGATCAATCATAGCATTAACCATTGCGGTAATAAAAAAGCCGCCTCAAATAATTGGGGCGGCTTTTATTTGCTGCAAGCTGTTTTATTAAACTGCTGCGTTGTAAAGTTCTTCTACCTTTTTCCAGTTCACAACATTCCAGAACGCTTTTAAATATTCGGGACGTCTGTTCTGGTACTTCAGGTAATAGGCATGTTCCCAAACATCCACACCCAGGATCGGGGTTCCTTTTACCTCGGCAACATCCATAAGCGGATTGTCCTGGTTAGGTGTAGAAGTGATCTCCAGTTTGCCGTCTTTCACAATCAACCATGCCCAGCCACTTCCGAAACGGGTAGCCCCTGCTGTATTTATTTTTTCTTTCAGACCATCCAGCGAACCAAAGGCTTCGTTAATTGCGTCTGCAAGTTTGCCGGAAGGCGCACCGCCTTCAGGACTGAGGATCTCCCAAAAAAAAGAGTGGTTCCAGTGGCCGCCACCGTTATTACGAACAGCAGGTGAAATAGTGCCTGCATTTTTTACCAGGTCTTCTAAAGACTTGTCGGCATTATCAGTGCCTTCGATTGCTTTATTCAGATTATCTACATAAGCCTGATGGTGCTTATCATGATGAATTTCCATTGTTTGCCTGTCAATGTGCGGTTCCAACGCATCGGGTGCGTAAGGAAGGGCTGGTAGTGTAAATGCCATAATTGCTCTATTTTTATTGAATGAATAAATATTGTTTGTAACTATAACAAAGTTAACCCATTATAGTTTTCACAATAGAAATTCCCTACAAAAATTCAGCCACATTCCCAGCCGCCCCCCTTAAGTTTTTGTTACATTCAGCAGGATATGCGTAATGCAGCTTTTCAAAAATTAGTAAAATAATTGGTAAAGACAAGGTCAAACAGGTTTACATTCGCTTTCTTGGTTTTTAAGGACACATCCGGTACTCTGATCTTGCTGAGGTCCCTGTAGTAAACTGTTTTTGTGTCAAAAAGCGTTTCCAGCAATGATTGTATCTGTCTGATCTCCTCCAGGTATTGCTGGTGTCGCCCCTCGTTATTGATGCAGAACTCGTCATAGTCCAGCATCTTTACACCATCAAATCCTAAAAAATCGGTCACCAGAATTGTGTGATAGGGTTGCAGTACACTTAGCAATACATGTACTTTAAATAAACCTTTCCCCTCTGCAGGATAATAGTCCAGATAGTTGCAGAACTTATCATGAAATAAAGCTGACTGGTCGGTCACTTTATGACCCGGTATCCGCTCCCGTACCGCACTTACAAACAAGCTCCATTCCTCTGCCAGCGCCCGCTTCAGATCCTGAACAGACTT
>DASVMC010000770.1:0-2327 GCA_036384555.1 Niabella sp.
GGACAGCGGTCATATTTTGCCAGGCCATGGCGGTTTTATGGACCGGTTTGATTCGTTGCTGATCGCTATTCCTTTTGTGTGCGTGTTTTTAGTATTATGGAAATGAGTTCTGCCCGATACAGCTCCTTTACCCTGTTGCTCATTCAATGACAATCGTATGGACACCTTGCTGAAATTTATCCGGTCATTAACACCTTTTTCTGATGAAAGCTGGGACTTATTGCAGCCGGCGCTTACTAAAAAAAACTTTAAAAAGC
The DNA here is from genome assembly GCA_036384555.1 of Niabella sp. Taxonomy (GTDB): domain Bacteria; phylum Bacteroidota; class Bacteroidia; order Chitinophagales; family Chitinophagaceae; genus Niabella. The sequence continues at coordinate 258 of DASVMC010000770.1, forward strand.
ATGCCTATCTTTTGAGGGATGGCCAGGTATGCAGATCGCTGTATTTTATTGAAAAAGGATATTGCAGAAGCTGCTATACCGTCAATGGGGTAGTTAAAAATACGGGTTTCTTTTTCGAGGGAACTATAGCTACCAATATCAGCAGCTTCGGAAGCGGTGCGCCTTCCGAATATTCTATAATTGCCTGTGAACCTCTATGGGCAACCCTGTTTGATAAACAGCTATTAACAGCAGCCGGAAAGCAATCGCCGGAAATAGAAACACTAGGGCGTCATTGCATCCGGTTATTTGCATCCCGGCAGGAAAGGTTTGCCACTCTTTTTACGCTTTATACGGCGGCAGAACGGTTACAGTATCTGGAAACGCATTATCCCTTTATGCTGCAACGGATACCATTGATGCAGCTGGCTTCTTTTTTAGGAGTAACCCGGGAAACCTTAAGCAGGATCCGGAACCGGAGGCGTCAATAGGTATTCCAATGATAAGAACGTTTTTGTGACGATTGTCACACAATGGAGCTCCTGCTCCTGATTAGCTTTACAGCATTAAAAGCAGTAAATTATGGTCAACAAAAAAACGGAGCTCGTAAAGGAGTTTATAGAATGTCTTAACAGGGAAGCATTTGACGATGCGCAACATTACTTGTATGAAGGATTTGTGTTTGAAGGGGTGCTGGGCAGAAGAGAAGGCGCACAGGTGTATATCAAAGAAATGAAACAGCTGAAATTAAAATACAGGATACTTCAGGTTTTTGAGGCGGCTGATGCTATATGCCTCTGGTATACGATAGATATGGCCGGCAAACCGGTACTGGCTTCAGGATGGTATCATATCAATAACGGACAGATCCACTCGTTAAAAGTGCTGTTTGATCCGCGGCCTTTGCTGGGCTGATGCTGCCGGCAACGTTAGTCCCGGGATCGGCTAGATCCAGGCCCGGTTTTTTAGTTCCAGGTATTTATTGATGGTATTTACGGTCAGCTGCTGGGGTGTGGTCAAAATGCTTAAGATCCCGTTCTGCTGCAATTCCTTTACCATCTGGCGTTTTTCAAATGCAAACTTTTCAGCAATGGTTTTAATATACACTTCTTCCAGGCTATTTGCACTGGATTCGGCTAATCCTTTTATAGCTGTATTTTCAAAAAGTACGATCAATAGTAAATGATAATGCGCCATTCGTTTCAGCGCAGGCAGTTCACGCTGCAGGGCTTCCAGCGATTCAAAATTGGTGAACAGGACCAGTAAGCTTCTGCTGGTGATTTTGTTGCGGACAACGGCATAGAGTTTTTCATAATCCGCTTCCAGGAAACGCGTTTGCTGTTTATACAGGGTTTCCAGTAGCAGGTTCATTTGTCCCGGGCGTTTATCCGCCGGAAGAAAGCTGTCCTGTTGTTCAGCAAATGTGATCAGCCCGGCTTTATCCTGTTTTACAATCGAAATATTGGAGAGTACCAGCGAGGCATTAATGGAATAATCAAGCAGGGTCATTCCTTCAAAAGGCATTTTCATTACACGCCCCTTATTGATGACGCAATAGATCTGCTGGCTTTTTTCATCTGTATAATTATTGACCATCACACTTCCTTTGCGGCTGGTTGCTTTCCAGTTGATGGTGCGGTAATCATCTCCGCGTACATATTCTTTAATGTTATCAAACTCCATACTGTGACCCAGTTTCGGTGTTTTCTTAATTCCTGCTTCCTGTAGCCGGTTGCTGATGGCCAGCAGCTGAAAACGGCGCATCTGCATAAAAGAAGGATACACCTTTGCTGTTTTCTTTGCGTTGATCCGGAACCTTCTTGTTACCAACCGCAATGGTGCAGCAACAAAAATATTAATATCCTCAAACAGGTATTCGCCCCGCGTGAGGGGTTTTAAATAATAATCGATGTCAGCGCTCTGCTCGCCCGTTAGGGTTGCTTTCCTGATCCATTGCCGCTCCTGGAACTGAACGGGCAGCTCATCTATAACCGATACCGTTACTGGGTAGGAGAAATTGTTGAACAGATGCAGTTTGATCTTATTCTCATCCCCGATGCTCATGCGATCCGGCAGGGTGCGGGTTGCAAT
>DASVMC010000771.1:0-3659 GCA_036384555.1 Niabella sp.
AGAGGTAATAAAAGAAAACGGTCCCGGGCACGGCGATGTAGTAATGGACGGCAGTGGGATCTTATACTATGTATTACATACGCATTATGCTGCTACCGCCGTACAGCCAAGGCTTACGGCAATTATTAAGATCGCATTTGAAGCAGTGGATGAAGGTCCCGATAAAATAGTTGTTTATCCGGACAGTTTTAGGTACCTGAAAAAAGAAAAATAGAATGGATATGATTTTAAAAAATAGATATCTCCTTTTCCCGGTACTTATAATTCTGCTGCTGTCCTGCCGTGTATCCCAGGTAAAAAATACACCTGCTGCGTTTACCAACCCGCTGTTGCCTTCAGGAGCGGATCCCTATAGTTTTTATAAAGACGGATATTATTACTATACTCATACAACGGGCACCCAGCTGGTGTTGTGGAAGACCAGGACGCTGGCCGACCTGGAGCATGCGGAACAAAAGACCGTATGGACCCCGCCTGCCAATAAAGCCTGGTCAAAAGAATTATGGGCTCCGGAGATCTTATTTTTAAGAGGCAAATGGTACCTGTATTTTGCAGCGGATGATGGCAATAATCATAGTCATCGTATGTATGTGATCGAGAATAGTGCTTCAGACCCTATGAAGGGCGAGTGGGTGTTTAAAGGAAAGGTGGCTGCACCCTCCGATAAATGGGCTATTGATGGGGATGTGATCGAATATAAGCAACAATTATATATGATCTGGTCCGGGTGGCCGGGTGATGGAAACGGGCAGCAGAATATTTATATTGCTAAAATGAGCAATCCCTGGACCATAGAAGGAGAGCGGGTGCTGTTATCTGAACCGGAACATGACTGGGAACGGCATGGCTACTTAAAAGGAGAAACTCCTGAACAGGTGCATGTAAATGAAGGTCCGCAGTTTTTGGTGCATAAAGACCGTATTTTTATTGTGTATTCTGCCAGTGGGTGCTGGACCGATTTTTACACATTAGGCATGTTATCTGCAAAAAATGATAAAGACCTTTTAAACCGTGCTAACTGGGTAAAAAGTAAAGAGCCTGTTTTTAAGGCAGCACCGGAGAACGGCGTGTATGCACCCGGGCATAATTCTTTCTTTAAATCGCCCGATGGAAAAGAAGACTGGATACTTTATCATGCCAATTCGGCTCCCGGACAGGGTTGTGGCGGCCACCGGTCACCGCGTGCACAAAGGTTCACCTGGAAGAAAGACGGTACACCTGATTTTGGAACACCGTTACCCGCAGGCCGGCCTGTTGCAGAACCCGGACAAAAAAAATAAGATGAGGATCCTGTTCGTATTTCTAACAGCTTTTTATTTAACCGGTCTGCACGCACAGCAGCAACCGGTTATTGATTCCGATTTTCCCGATCCTACTGTTATTTCGGCAGGGGGTAAGTACTATGCATATGCCACTAACTCGGGCACATCGGGGAAATGGAGGCATATCCAGGTAGCCGTTTCTGAAAACCTGATAGATTGGAAGATCCTGGGGGATGCATTGCCGGAACAACCGGTTTGGGCCGATCACGATTTTTGGGCGCCCCATGTTCTATATAATGAACGGCTGAAAAAATTCGTGCTTTTTTATTCCGGAGAAACGATCGATAAAAAAGCGGGGAAAGCCATTGGGGTTGCTTTTTCTGAAAAACCGGAAGGTCCGTTTACCGATATGGGCCGGCCCTTGCTGGTACGTCCGGGTTTTGAAGCGATCGACCCTATGACCCTGAAAGATCCTCAAAGCGGTAATTATTATATGGTATGGGGATCGGCATCCCAACCCATCCGGATCCGGGAAATGGCAGCGGATATGACCGGCTTTGCAAAACATTCAAAAGAGATAGAACTGATCCCGGCCGGTGCAGATCAGCCCTATGGCAGATTGATAGAAGGAGCCTGGATCGATTATGATCAGGGTTTTTACTACCTGTATTATTCGGGAGATAATTGTTGTGGTGTGAACGCTCATTATGCGGTAATGGTAGCCCGCGCAGAAAAGATCACCGGGCCTTATACCCGGTTTGGAGCGGTAGCACCAGACAGGAGCGGCGTGATCCTGGGGCAGGACTCTTTTTTAGTGGCGCCGGGGCATAATTCTGTCTTCAGCGATCGGGCTGGTAATAAATGGATCGCATACCATGCTATTCCCCGCGGGGATTTTAAGAAAGGCAGCTATCACCGCCTTATGTATCTGAACCGGATTGTGTATGAAAACGGTTGGCCCGTTGTGGTTCAGGTAAAGGCGCCTTCCATCAAGATTAATTGGACTGATAGTGTAACCATCAGTACAGGATACAGCAATGACGCGCAGGGTAACACATTGCGCCCTTACGGGGCTCAGTATCCCAGATTGTTAAAGCTGAAGAATAACAAATGGCTGGCGGCATATACGGTATTAAAGAACAGAGGATATAAGGAAGAAGCAGATGGCGGGTTAGAACTGGAAATATCGGAAAGCGGGGATAATGGGAAAACCTGGACGCCTGTTGGCTCCATAAAAGATCCCGGCAGGGATATGGATAATGCCCAGATGATCCAGCTGCCGGATGGTGCTCTATTACTGGCGGGCAGGTCAGTTCGCTGGCAGGAGTCGTACCGGCTGCCGGTTTATAAAAGCACGGATAACGGAAAAACCTGGCAGTACCTGAGCACGATTGATGCAAATGAAGGCGCCCCGGGAAGCCTTGGAAAACCGGATAAAGGAATATATGAACCACATTTTTATTTCTTAAAAGACGGGCAGCTGGCTGTAATGTATGCCAATGAAAAGCATGTAACCGGAACGCCATCCTACAGCCAGATCATTTCGGAGCGGATCTCCGCTGATTTTGGGAAAACATGGGGAAAAGAAATTTGGGTAGCTCATACGCCGGGTCATCCTTTATCTAGACCGGGTATGCCCGTCGTGGACCGGATAAATGATGGAAACTATATTGCAGTTTACGAGGTATGCGGACCGGAAGATTGCGGGATTTATTACAAGACAAGCATTGATGGCATACACTGGAATGTGGGGCTGGGCACAAAAATACCCGGTCAAAAGGCCGCCCCTTATATCCTGGCCTTATCTGATGGGAACCTGGTAGTATGCTCCAATCTGGGAACCGTTTCTGTTAGCAATGATAACGGCCTTAGCTGGAAACAGCAGGAAATGCCCTGGAGCCACGCGGTTCCTTTTGAGACCGACTGGACCCAAACCCTGTGGCAGAGTATTTACCAGTTTAATGAACAGACCATAGGAGTGGTTACTTCACACAAAAGAGCAGGCGGGGGACATGATATAAAGATCCGGTTTGGGAGAATTGAGAAAATCAATTAACTTGACGCGATTTATTGTGCATCTGACATTTATTAAAATAAAGCTTCAAAAAATATGAATCAATCATTTCAGTTTTTAACAGTAGCTGCGCTGGCACTGGGAATAGCGGCCTGTAATAATAACAATCCAGAAAAAACGGAAACTGCTGCCGGAGATTCAGCTGCGGTTAAAACCGATGATACTCCTGCTGCTTTAGACAGTACCCAGTTTGCGGCTACGATCGATGGCAAAAAGACGGCCCTTTATAAGCTGACCAATCAAAAGGGTATGACGGTGGCCATTACCAATTACGGAGGACGGATTGCAGGGATCTGGGTGCCGGATAAGGCTGGTAAACCAAC
>DASVMC010000772.1:0-5352 GCA_036384555.1 Niabella sp.
ATGTTTCTATGAAGCCCAGCCCCAGCCGCACACAATTTCTCCCTAAGTTTATAGCAGCGAATGCAGCCATAAAAGCGTTTCTTCAAAAGGAAAAGAACGCTCGTTATATTGAAGTGTATGATCATATGCTGGGACCGGATGGTGCGCCCATGCCCGGCATCTTTCTGGGAGACAGCCTGCATATGAATGCAGAAGGATATCATATCTGGCAAAAGATTATTCAGCCGTATCTGAAAAAATAAACCGGAATGGTAAAACAGGGTTCTGTATTATAATGGCAGGAATCGATGGGCCGGCAGCAGAAAGAATACAGCAGGCCTGGTGTATAGGGGCAGCATGAAAGTGCCGCTCTCTTTATCAGAAGAAGGGCTTTGAAGCATTCAGCAGCAACCCGTTTATGTGAGAACAGAGATACAAAACGATATAGGATGAAACGATTCCTTTTTAAATAAAAAATCAGCATCATGCGCTATAAAAAATTGCTGCTTGTTTTTCAGATGACAGTTATGACTGTTATCAGCGTTGCTGCACAGCCGGCCAATACAAAGATGAAGAGCTTCGTTAGCTCTTTGATGAGTAAAATGACCCTGGATGAAAAGATAGGACAGCTGAACCTGCCAAGTGCGGGTGAGTTTACAACAGGAACGGCTACCAATTCAGATATTGGCCAAAATGTGAAAGAGGGAAAAGTGGGCGGTCTTTTTAACATAAAGGGTGTGGCAAAAATAAAGGCCATCCAAAAAGTGGCTGTAGAAGAAAGCCGGATGAAAATTCCTATGCTGTTTGGTATGGATGTGATCCATGGATACGAAACTACTTTTCCCATTCCTTTGGGGCTTTCCTGTACATGGGATCTGGAAGCCATAGAGCAATCGGCGCGTATTGCAGCTACCGAAGCCAGCGCCGACGGCATTTGCTGGACCTTTAGCCCGATGGTGGATATTACCCGTGACCCCCGCTGGGGGCGGGTTTCCGAAGGGAATGGTGAAGATCCGTACCTCGGCGCGCAGATTGCAAAAGCAATGGTGAAAGGATACCAGGGAAATTATTCGTCCGGTTCCAACATTATGGCCTGTGTAAAACATTTTGCACTATATGGAGCTGCAGAGGCAGGCAGGGATTATAATACGGTAGACATGAGCCACCTGCGCATGTATAATGATTATTTCCCACCTTACAGGGCAGCCGTGGAAGCAGGTGCAGGAAGTGTTATGGCTTCATTTAATGTGGTGGACGGCATACCGGCAACCGGTAACCGCTGGTTGCTGACAGATGTGCTGCGGAATGAATGGGGATTTAAGGGTTTTGTAGTAAGTGACTATACAGGTATTAATGAAATGATAGACCATGGAATGGGTGACCTGCAGGCGGTTTCGGCACTGGCATTAAAGGCCGGCGTGGATATGGATATGGTGGGCGAGGGGTTTCTGAAAACGTTGAAAAAATCGCTTGAGGAAAAAAAGATAACGCTGGCAGACATAGACGCAGCCTGTAGCAGCATACTGGAGGCTAAATATAAATTAGGATTGTTTGCGGATCCTTATAAATACTGTAATGAGGCGCGCGCTAAAACAGAGATCTTTACACCGGAGCACCGGAAAATGGCCCGGCAGGTTGCGGCGGAAAGCTTCGTTTTATTGAAAAACCAGCAGGTACTGCCTTTACAGAAGACCGGCAAAATAGCATTGATCGGACCGCTGGCAGATGCCGCTAATAATATGGCAGGTACCTGGAGCGTTGCTACGGTGCAGGACCGGTCCGTTTCTGTATTGGCCGGATTAAAAGAAGCCTTGGGAAATAAAGCAGAAGTGCTGTATGCAAAAGGTTGCAATCTTACAGCAGATCCGGATATGGAAGAACGGGCCACCCTATTTGGAAAAACACTGAACAGGGATAAACGGTCGCCGGAAGAAATGAAAAATGAGGCATTGAAGATCGCGAATGAATCGGATGTGATCATTGCCGCTATGGGCGAGTCTGCGGAAATGAGCGGAGAAAGTGCCAGCCGCACTGATTTGAATATTCCGCAGGTGCAGCAGGAGCTGCTGAAAGAATTATTAAAAACCGGGAAACCGGTAGTACTGGTTTTATTTACAGGACGTCCGCTGACATTAGGCTGGGAAGACAAAAATGTTCCGGCTATTTTGAATGTGTGGTTTGGTGGATCGGAGGCCGGTAGTGCCATAGCAGATGTTTTGCTGGGTGCCACAAACCCTTCGGGGAAATTAACCATGACCTTTCCGCAAAATGTAGGGCAGGTGCCCCTGTATTATGCGCATTTAAATACCGGGCGTCCGCTGGAAGAAGGGAAGTGGTTCCAGAAGTTCCGCTCCAATTACCTGGATGTATCCAATGATCCGGTGTATCCCTTTGGGTATGGATTGAGTTATACCTCATTTAATTACGGCGATGTCCGGTTAAGCGATGTCACAGTAAAAGGAAACCAGGCCCTGCAGGCAAGTGTTACGGTGACCAATAACGGCAAATACGACGGTGCGGAAGTGGTACAATTGTATATACGGGATAAAGTGGCCAGCATCTCAAAACCCGTAAAGGAGCTAAAAGGGTTCCAGAAAGTAATGATCAAAGCAGGAGAAACAAAAACGGTCACTTTCAGGATCACACCGGAAACGCTGAAATTTTATAACAGCCAGCTGAAATACGATTGGGAACCAGGTGATTTTGATATAATGATCGGAAGTAATTCAAGAGACGTAAAAAAAGCCACCGTACATTGGGAACGCTGATTTTGTATAAGGGTCTAAAAAAATCCTCTTTAACAACTGTTGGCCGATATAAATAAGGCTTTTGACGATTAATTGATTTTAAACAGCTATTTTCTTCTTTATTTGAAGCGTCTTTAATTTTAAGTCTTATTCAGTAACAGCGTATGCAGGTCATTACTAATGAAGCAATAAAAGAATTGCAATACAGGATTGCAGGCGGAGACCAGGCAGCGTTTAAAAAATTGTTTGACTACTATGCAGAAAACCTTACCCGTTTCTCATTTTCAATAGTACGCAACAGGAACAATGCCATTGAAATCATGGATACTGTCTTTTTAAAATTGTGGCAAAACAGGACAGCACTGCCCCAAATAGAAAATTTAAAAACCTACCTGTATACTGCTATTAAAAACGCATCGCTCAATTACCTTTCCAGCAAAGCCCGGCAACAAATTACACAGGGATTTGATTTTATTGATATACAATTGGAACAGGGCGCCGGTCCTGACCAAACGCTGATATCGGCCGAGATGCTTAAGCTCGTCCATGCTGCGGTAGAAAAACTGCCCCCCCGCTGTAAAATGATCTTCAAACTGGTGCGGGAGGATGGGCTTAAATACAGGGAAGTAGCTGAAATCCTGAATATTTCAACGAACACTGTGGATGCGCAGATGGTTATTGCTGTAAAACGGATCAGCGAAAAAGTAAGGCCCTACTTTGATTGCTTCCCGGTCGTGCATTCTAAAAAATAATTTCAATTATTTTGTTTTTCTTTAGGGTCAGCCGTTTTTTTCGCTGTCTTTAAGAGTAGGACTTGTTATATGATTCCCGAAAAATTGGCTACGGTATTAACCAGGAAGCTGGCAGGCGAAGCAACAGATGAAGAGTTGCAACTGCTGGAAGCATGGATGAAAGAGCATCCGGAAGATCAATATTTTATAGAGTTAATGCATGCCTACTGGAACTGCAATCAGGAGCCGATCTTAAATGAAGAAAGTGCCGGCACCCATTTTTCCTGTATTACCCGGACTGATAAAAAAGAGGGCATAGCAAAGGAACAGGGTGCTGATTTTTCGGATGAAGGGGGAACTCAGAAAGCGCGTTGGAAAAAAAGACTATTGATAGCCGCATCAATAATCGCTGTGTTCTGTCTGGGCTGGCTTTTTACAGGCGGGGACACAACGGGGGCGGGAAATCAGCATATAATCACAGCATCGCGCGGAGAACGGACCAGGGTATTGCTGCCGGACGGATCAACAGTTTGGATGAATTCAGAATCCCGTATCCGGTTCGATACTGCTTTTAACGGTGCAGAGCGCGCAGTTTTTTTGGAAGGGGAAGCCTATTTTGATGTGGTGAAAAATCCTGAAAAACCTTTTGTAGTGCACGTGGGCGCCTATGATATACGCGTGCTGGGAACGGCTTTTAATGTAAAAGCATATCAACAGGACAGTGTAATAGAAACCACGCTGGTCCGGGGGAAAGTTGAGGTATTAAATAAATCAGATCCTCATGGCCGGCATATTATCCTGCTTCCCAATAACAAGCTGATACTTACCGGAAAGAGAATGCGTGCGGGGCAGGAGGCAACAGCCGGGGCGGACTATGCAATCAACCCGGTAACGGTCCAGCCCGGGGATACGGATCTTCCTGAAACGGCCTGGATGCACAACCGGCTTGTTTTTGAAGGGGATACTTTTAAGGAGTTGGCAGAAAAAATGGAACGATGGTATAATGTTAAGATTTATTTTAAAGAGGAAAGCATCGCCAATAACCGTTTACGCGGAGCCTTTGAAAAAGAGTCGGTTTCCGAGGCGCTGAATGCATTACAGCTGATAATTCCGTTCAATTATAATATAACAGGCAATGTAGTGGAAATAACAAAATAAAAGCCGGAGAATGCGCTAACATTAACCGGCCCGAAATAAACGGGAACAATTTACTGCGAATAAATTGTTTCCAAATGTTTAACTTCTAAAATCAAAAGTATGCAAAAAAGCAGGCCTTTTAAAAGGGATGTTTCCCATAGGGCACTATTGAAAATGATTATTATGACGAAGCTTGCCGTTTTTTTAATTTTATTGACTGCCTTTCAGGTAAAAGCAAACGATGTTTTTGCGCAGCATCTTCAGCTTGATAGTAAAAATACGGAAGTGGGAACTATTTTAAAGGAAATAGAACAACAGAGCCGTTACCGCTTTTTATACAACTATGATCTGCCCGGGTTAAAGGAATCTGCAAGTATTAAACTAAGCAGCGCTTCCATAGAAGAAGTGTTAAACAAGCTTTTTTACAACAGGGATCTTTCTTACAGGCAGGTAGGAACGCATCTTTATGCAATTCTGCCAGGTACAACGGATGGTCAAAAAAATATACTGGTTACCGGTAAGGTTACCAATGATGCGGGATCACCGGTTGCCGGTGTCTCTGTTGTCGTAAAGGGAACAAACGCCGGTACGGTTACGGATGCTTCAGGTAACTTCCGCATCAGCGTTCCGGGAAATGACGCTGTTTTAATTATCTCTTCCGTAGGCTATGCAGAGCAGGCCGTTCCTGTAAATGGAAGAACAGAAATCAACGTTGTGTTGGTAGCATCCCAACAGGTACTGGATCAGGTGGTAGTAGT
>DASVMC010000773.1:0-4830 GCA_036384555.1 Niabella sp.
ACGGTGCTGAATCTTTTTGCTATACTGATCATTTTTGTTGCTTGTCTGGGCCTGTTTGGACTGGCAACCTATACAGCAGAGCAACGCAGTAAAGAAATAGGAATCAGGAAAGTATTAGGTGCAAGCGTTTCGCAGGTAACAGGCATGCTCTCCAGGGAGTTTTTAAAACTGGTATTGATCGCGTCACTGATTGCGTTCCCGGTTGCGTGGTGGGGGATGAATCGATGGTTGCAGAACTTTGCCTACAGGGTTTCTATCAGCTGGTGGATCTTTGCAACTGCCGGGTTGATAGCGTTGACTATAGCGGTAGTAACAGTAAGCTTCCAGGCAATAAAAGCAGCAATTGCTGATCCGGTCAACAGCCTGCGTGCAGAATAGTTAAGTTGTCCGCAGTAAATAATCACTGATCAGAAAACTCGTGGAGCATCCAGATCTAAATTATGAAATATGATAAAATCGTTTTTTAAAGCACTGGCAAGGCAACTTTGGCGTAACCGGTTATTTACGGGTTTAAATGTTTTGGGGCTGGGCGTTTGCCTGTGCGTTGCATGGATCATATTCCGTATTGTAAGCTATGAATATAGTTTTGATAAGCAGATCCCCGATGCAGCACATATTTACCAGGTGGTTTCAAAAAGTAAAAGTGAAGAAGTGCCTTCAGGAGCAAATGCCGGAGTTCCGAACCCGGTTTTTGAAGCACTGAAAAATGAAGTGCCCGGAGTAGCACTTACTGTTCCGATGTTCTATAAATATGCGCATTCTGTGATGGCAGATGATAATAAAACAGGGACTGCCAGGCGGATAGAAAACCCTGATGAGGACATTTTGCAGGTAGCTACCACACCGGATTATTTTAAATTATTCGGCTATCGTTGGCTGGCCGGGAACCCGGCAACCGCCCTTGATGCCCCGGATAAAGTGGTGCTTACAGACGAAAGGGCCCGGGAATATTTTCCTTCTTTGGAACTAAAAGATATCATCGGAAAACAGCTTGTGTATAACGATACTGTTTTCCGGCAGGTTACTGCAATTGTTGAACAGCTGCCTTATTTAAATAGCTTTAGCAAATCTAACAGGGAGTTTATTTCGCTTGATAAAAAGGATCTTACCGGTTACGGCTGGGGCGGTTTGTCTTCAGATAATCTTGTATTCATTAAATCTCAAAAAAATACAGCGCCCCAAAAGATCATGGCTGTACTCAATAGCATCAATGAAAAGCATAATAAGGAGGATTTTGAGAAATACAAGTATAAAAGCTGGTTTGAAGCACTGCCTTTAAAAGATAAACATTTCGAAACCGCATACGGCGCACAGACAAGAACAGCGGATAAAAAGGTATTGAACGGTCTGATGATTGTAGGCATATTCCTCCTGCTGCTGTCCTGTATTAATTATGTGAACTTAAGTACTGCTTTGCTGCCGCAAAGAGCCAAAGAAATAGGTATCCGTAAAACACTGGGAAGCTCTGCTGGGAATCTTATTATGCGCTTTATTGGTGAAACATTTGCGGTAACCCTGTTAGCGGCACTGCTGTCCTTTTTTCTTACCTGGCTGGCGGTACGGTTCTTTGCCGGTTTTTTACCGGAAGGACTTGACAGCTATATGAATTATACCGGGTTGGCAATAGGGGTACTGGCGCTTATCATTGTGGTATCCCTGTTGGCAGGGCTATATCCTGCCTGGATTTCTTCCAGGGTAAACACGGTGCAGGTATTAAAAGGAGGTACGGAAGCGACTGTTGGCCGTAACCGGTTCACGCTCCGGAAAGGACTGATTGTGTTTCAGTTTTTTGTTGCGCAGGTTTTTATTATTGGTGCTATTATTATCGGGCAGCAACTAAAATATGTTTTAAACACCAATCCCGGTTTTAACAAGGAAGCGGTCATTACGCTGAATATACCTTATTATATAACCGAAGATCCCCGGTTTAAAGACCGGCAGTTCTTATTGAAAACAGCATTAGAACGTAACAGCTCCCTGTCTGCAGTATCTTTGGGAAGACGCCCTATGGAAGACAATATGATCGGAATGGGCTTTTCTTATAATGGTGGCAAAGAGCCGGTACAAACCTCGATTCATATTAAATACGGGGATGCTGACTATCTGAATTTCTATGGTTTTCATTTGTTAGCCGGAAGGAACTTTGGCGCATCAGATACCATGCGGGAGCTGGTGATCAGCGAGAAGGCAATGAAGGTATTCGGATTCAGAACCCCCGCTGAAGCTGTTGGTAAAACACTCTCCCTTACCGGGCAGCCTTCCAAAGCGTTTCCTATTGTAGGTGTGATCAGTGACTTTCATCAATTTGGCTTTCGTTCCGATATTGCACCAACATTGCTTACAACAGGCAAAAACCAGCTGCGTACTGTAAATATACGGCTGTTGCCGCAACCTGGTAAATGGAAAGAAGGAATTGCAACAGTGGAAAAAGAATGGAAAAAGCTATATCCCAGTCTTCCTTTTAATTACAGTTTTTATGATACAACCATTAAGAAACTGTACGAACAGGAGGAACATATGCAGACGCTGGTTCGCACTGCAACGGCAATCGCAATATTGATTAGTTGTCTTGGGTTGTTTGGACTGGCTACGCTTACTTCTTTTCAGCGGAGGAAAGAAGTTGGTATCCGGAAGGTCCTGGGAGCTTCGGTTACGGGTATTACCCGTCTTTTATCGAGGGAGTTTATCAGTCTGGTGCTGGTTTCCGTGCTTATTGCGACGCCTGTCGCCTGGTGGTTAATGAATCAATGGCTGCAGGATTTTGTTTACCAGATAGAAATAAATGGGTGGATGTTTGTGGTGGCCGCATTGGTGGCTGTTATCATAGCATTGCTTACGGTAAGCTATCAGGCCATTAAAGCGGCAATTGCCAATCCGGTAAAGAGCCAACGTACGGAGTGAGGAGTAATAAATAAGGAATAATAAATAGAAAATAATAAATGTAAAAGGAGGAGGAAGTGAATAAGGAATCGTGAATGGAGTCTGAAAGCTGATGTCTGACTACTGAAAACTGACTACTGAAAACTAAGTACTGAAAACTGATATCTGAAAACTCAATTATAAGCGTCTATGTTTAAAAATTATTTTAAAACAGTCTGGAGGGGTCTTTGGAAGAACAAATCCTTTATGATCCTGAACGTGATGGGACTATCCATCGGTATGGCCGCAACCTTCCTGATCCTTTTATGGGTGCAGGAGGAGCTTTCATTTGACCGGGGATATAAAAATACCAACAGGCTTTACCAGGTCTACAACCGGGATGTTAATGACGGAGTGGCCTATACATTCTCATCAACGCCCAACCCAATGGGGCCGGCATTAAAATTGGGGTATCCTGAAATAGAAGATGTTTCCAGAACGGGGCGGGATCAGTTCTTAATCGCCAATAAAGACCGTCAGTTTAAGCCCGAAGGAATGTTTGTGGATGAAGGGTTTGTCCCTATGTTCGGATTTCCTGTAATTGACGGAGATAAAAGCGGCCGGCTTAAAAACCCGGGCGATATTTATATTACTGAATCCCTGGCCAGGAAATTATACGGAAATGAGGACGCAGTGGGAAAACTGCTTACGTTAAATGATACCAACACATTGAAAGTAGCAGCTGTATTAAAAGATATTCCGTCCAATACAAGCTTTCAGTTCGAGTTTTTACTGCCCTGGGCTTCTTATGATAAATTATATGGACTGTACACCAGCTGGACAGCATATAATGTAAGGACATATGTGTTATTAAAAAAGAATGCCGATCTGGGCCAGGTGAATGCAAAGATAAAACATATTACAGCAGAGCATACAGCAAAGGAACATACAACAAAGGAGCTCACTCAATTTCTGCACCCGGCAAAACGCTGGCATTTGTACAGCAAGAGTGAGGGCGGTATGTTAACGGATGGCGCCATCAATAAAGTGCGTATTTTTATTATGGTTGCGGTTTTAATGATCGTTATCGCCTGCATCAATTTTATTAACCTGACTACTGCCAGAACTGAACGGAAAGCACGGGAAGTCGGTGTGCGAAAAGTGGCCGGTGCCAGGAAGTCCGGTTTGGTTGTCCAATTTTTAAGTGAAAGCATATTCCTGTCGTTGCTTTCAGGTATAATTGCTGTGATCATCTTGCTGTTAGCGCTTCCTGCATTCAACCGGCTGATCGAGTCTGATTTGCGGCTCAATTTTGGAGATAGCCGGTTCTGGTTATTTTTTACCGGCATTATTATGCTGACCGGTGTGGGTGCGGGTCTTTACCCCGCATTGTATCTTTCTTCTTTTTCTCCAGTAAAGGTATTAAAAGGGCGGCTGACGGTTGCCAGGGGTAAACTGAGCCTTAGGAAAGTGCTGGTGGTGACCCAATTTGCATTTGCCATTGCGCTGATCATTTGTACCCTGATCGTAAAAAAGCAAATGAAATATGCCCAGGAAAGAGAGGTGGGTTATAATAAAGAGCAGCTTTTATTTTCCCCCATAGAAGGACAGGCTTCAAAAAACTACCAGCTGATTAAGCGGGAATTGCTGCAAAACGGCGCCGTAACAACCGTTTCGGGTTCTCAGAATGCAATAACGGGCTATGCACCTAATTATTATGGGTTTCAATGGGAAGGCAGTACGGAGCAGGATGAAAAAACAAGCTTTTATCTGTTCAATGCGGATGAATCGTTTACAAAAACGTTTGGTACGAAAATCATTGCCGGCCGCGATATAGACGTACAAAAATTTCCTACGGACAGTACGGCCGTATTATTGAACGAAGAGGCGGTTAAAGTATTACGCCTAAAGGACCCGGTCGGAAAAAAAATAGGCCGGGCGTATGGTGACCTTGATTTGCATATAGTTGGT
>DASVMC010000774.1:0-3107 GCA_036384555.1 Niabella sp.
ATTGCAAAATTTCCTAAAGCTCCGCAATTCCAGGACTTCAGGAAAATGTACGATAAAATGGCAAAGGATATTGATGCTGTAACGATAGCTGTTCCTGATTTTGCACACTTCCCGATCACAGTACATTCAATGGCCCTGGGAAAGCATGTGTATTGTGAAAAGCCGATGGCACGCACATTTAACGAAGTGGAGCTGATGATCAAAGCGGCCAGGAAATATCCTAAAGTGGTTACACAAATGGGTAACCAGGGACATTCTGAGGCCAACTATTTTCAGTTTAAAGCCTGGGTGGAAGCAGGGATCATTAAAGATGTTACCGCCATTACCGCGCACATGAACAGTCCGCGCCGCTGGCATGGATGGGATCCGAATATTAAAAAGTTCCCGGCTGCGGAACCTATTCCTGATACACTGGATTGGGATACCTGGCTTTCTTCCCAAATGTATCATGACTATAATAAAGATTTTCATTATGGGCAATGGCGTTGCTGGTACGACTTTGGTATGGGCGCCCTGGGCGATTGGGGAGCGCATATTTTAGATACAGCACATCAGTTCCTGGACCTTGGATTACCCGAAGAAGTAAATCCTACCAGGCTGGACGGACATAACGATTATTTTTATCCGATGTCCAGCACGATTGAATTTAAATTTCCGGCCCGTAAAAAAATGCCGCCGTTGGTCATTACATGGTATGACGGGTTGGATAATATTCCAAAGCTCCCCGAGGGCTTTGGCGTTTCAAAATTAGACTCCACCATTCCTACGGTAGGCGGAAAGCAGATCCAGGAAGTGAAGCTGAACCCCGGAAAGGAAATTTACAGCAAAACACTTACGTTCAAAGGCGGCTCGCATGCCAGCACACTTTCCATTATTCCGGAAGAAAAGGCAAAGGAAATGGAGAAGAAATTGCCGGAAGTGCCCCAAAGTCCATCCAATCACTTCGCTAATTTCTTACTGTCCTGCCAGGGTAAAGAAAAAACCCGTTCTCCTTTTGAAATTGCAGGTCCGCTAAGCCAGGTATTTTGTCTGGGAGTAATGGCGCAACGGCTGGGACGTAAAATTGTTTTTGACCGGGCTACCAAGCGTATCAAGAATGATGCATTCGCGGATGCCTTTTTAACCGGCATACCTCCGCGCAAAGGCTGGGAGGACTATTATAACATATAGCAATACAGCGATTTCATCAGGAATCGTTTTGAATCGAATATCTGCCTTTGGACATCCTGAAGCTGCAAACTTCAATTTGTTCAAAGGTTTTTTTATTAAAAAGGATATATAGCTAACTATAAAATGATGAAAAAAGCTTACCGAACAACCGGATAGATAACGTTTAATCTTAACTTTGGCATCGGATGAAAACGCTCTTTTTTCTTTTTCTGACCTGTAGTTGTCTTCAGGCAACAGCACAGCGCAGTACTGTTCCGCCGGATGTAAAAAAACAGGAGATCTCCGGGCGCCTGTTTAAGACCGCTGTAACAGACAGCACTTTTCGTGCTATGAAACCTCTTTCGCTCAATACGGTCTACTACAATCATTTGGGGTTTATGTGCCGGCAGGAATTAAAGTTGGAAAAAGCCACAAAAACCTCTTTTCGTGTCCGGCTGGGAACCGTGGAATATACGGATCGAAGGGAGGGTAAAATAAAACCCTGGATCAGCGAGTAAATTGCTGGGACAATCCTGTTTACCGGCCAAGCACCTGCTCTACAGCCTGTTTTAGTTTGTCCAGAACAAGAACTGCTTCCTGATCCGTAAAGTTCCCAAATCCCAGGCGCATGGCACTAAGCTGGGTGGTCTGGTATAGCAATAGCTGCGGCAGTTGCAGATCCAGTGCGGCACAGGCCTTGCTTACCCTTAACAAATTGACCTCCTTTTTCCAGTGTGTCCACACGGACAGGCCGCCGGGCGGCAGCACAAATTGAAGTTCCGTACCCAACCGGTTTTCTAATATTCCACAAAAATGATCGCGCCGTGCATGATAAATTTTCTGACTTTTTTTTAAATGGCGGTGTATTTCCCCCTCGGCAATAAGCGCTCCCAGCACCTGTTCCATAATGATGTCTCCCTGTTGATCCATAATTGCCTGCAGCTGCTGCATTTCTGCAATCAGGTTTTCCGGCGCAATCAGGAATCCGGCACGGAAACCCGGTGCCAGGGTCTTACCAAAAGAACCCAGGTACACCACCATACCCTCCGTATCTGCGCTGGCCAGGGGCAGGATCGGGCTGCTTTGATAATGAAAATCATATTCATAATCGTCTTCCAGTATGATGAAGCCGTAAACCGCGGATAGTTTCAGCAATTGCACCCTGCGTTGCGCACTCAGCGGTACCGTGGTAGGGTAATGATGATGAGGCGTCAGGTACAGTAACCGTACGGGCTGCTTTTTACAGATGCGCTCTACCATTTCTACAAGGATCCCCTCTTCATCAACTGGCAGGGTCTTTACCCGTGCGCCCGATTGCTGAAAGATCATATTCGCAGTATAATAGCCCGGTGTGCCTACCAGCACTGTATCTCCTGCACTGATCAGTGTTTGGGCTGCAATGAACATACCCATTTCTGTACCTCTTGTTACCAGTATGTTTTTAGGAGCGATATGCAGTCCGCGGGTACTGTTTAAAAAGTTGGAAAGCTGTGTTTTAAAAAAAGAAGATCCGGGCATGCTATAGCCCAGGTGCTTCCGGTTGCTCTTCCTGCGCAGGGAGGCTGTATAGTAACGGGCCAGCTGGTCAGTAGGGGACAAACGGTAGTCCGGCTGGCCGTCAGTAAAGGTAAATGAAAGCCCTTGCTCTTCAGGAGCTGTATCCAGGATGGTATTTCTTCTGAAATGAAAACCGGTTTTTGCCGGATAACCGGTTAAGGTGAGTACATCCAGCTTTTTCTTTCCTGTATGACTGCCGGATACCGGCTTTACAAAGCTGCCCCTGTTGGGTAGTGTGGTAATCCAGCCCTGTGCATCCAGCTCTTCATATGCAGCTACTACTGTTTTGCGATGGATCCCCAGGAAAAGGCTCATGTTCCGGGTTCCCGGCAGCTGCTGCCCGCCCGAAAGAAATCCACGCTGAATGGCATTGATTACCTGGTGCACCACCTGCAGGTAAA
>DASVMC010000775.1:0-3680 GCA_036384555.1 Niabella sp.
CTTCGGTATCCTTCGCGGGGGAGAGCGGCCAAAACCCTTATTCTGGCTTTTTTCCATCACAGGCAGTCTTTTGGTTGTAGGCTATGCAGCAGCACAGGGACTTACGGCATCTACCACCGGGGATCTGCTGATGCTGGGCGCTATTCTGCTTTGCGGTTTAGGCTATGCCGAAGGGGCAAAGCTTACAAAAACAATAGGTGGCTGGCAGGTAATTTCATGGGCACTGGTACTCTCATTGCCCGTAATGTTATCACTGGCATTTATCTATATGCCCCCATCTCTTAAAAATGTTAGCACAGGTGCCTGGATCAGCCTGGGTTATGTATCGCTGTTCAGTATGTTTATCGGTTTTATCTTCTGGTACCGGGGCCTGGCACAGGGCGGTACGGCAAGTATAGGGCAATTACAGCTGCTGCAACCCTTTTTTGGCCTGGCGCTGGCGGCCTCCTTGCTGCACGAACAGGTTAGTGTGTATATGCTAGCTGTTACCATCGGGGTAATTTTGTGCGTGGCAGGTTCAAAACGATTTGCACGGTAATGATCAGAAAGGAATTTGCCGGCGTGCCCGGAAGTCTACATTGTCCCCATGAACCGGGAACTACAACGCTTCAATAGTTTATGGCTCTCATTTCTTATTTTCTGCTGAGACCACAGTGGTATCCGTTTCAAGCGTCGGCACCGTGTATCCCCCCGAATCCAGCACCACTTTGGGAAAAGCCTGTTTCAGCTGTGCCCAGTCGCTTTTAGCCACATTTGTCTTGTACAAATAAATTTCCCGCAGGCTTTTCAGTCCTTTTAGCTGTTCCAGGCCCTTTTGAGTTACCGGCGTTCCTACCAGATTAAGCAGCTGCAGTTCCTTCAGCGTATTCAGATGGGCAAGACCGGCGTCCGTAATCGCAGTGTTGCTGAGGTGCAAGCGGGTCAGGTTGGTAAGCAGTGCTATTGCTTTCAGGTTCTCATCCGTAATGTTAGTATTATCCAGTTTTAGCCAGACCACCTGTTTTTTTATCGGCTCCAGCAGTTTGATCAACGTTGCGGCATTTGCCGTTGCGGTTACAAAATTAACGGACACATAATTCTTGTCGGTGGATACAGGAATAACAATCACGCCTTTATCTGTTAATTGCCTGACGGCGCTTTCATCCGGGGCGCCCACTTTTTCCTCCGGAACCGCCGTATTACCGGCAGGATTGGCACCATCGGTGCCCGCTTGCAGCGCAGCTAATACGGGTTTTATTTTATCGGTTTGCGGCAACTCTTTTACTTTTTTTGTAAAGCTGTTGCCGGTACTGATCCACCAGCTCAGTATAGCCACTTCATTGGAGGTCAGCTGCGGTTTCTCTTTCGGTGGCATATGGTCATCATCGCTCAGCGGCAGCAGGAGCCGCTTTACCAGTTCACTTTCATCCGGTTTGCCACTTACAAGGATCTTCCCGTCCTTACCTCCTTTTAAAACATAAGGTTCTTTATCCAGACGCAGCTTTCCCTTTTGTTTACTGCTGCCATGACAGCTGTAGCATTTGCGCTCCAGGACCGGTTGTACGACTGCTGTATACAAAACGGCCTCCTGGATATTAGGAATGGGCTTTAAGGGTTCATCCGTACCGGCACTGGCAAGACCCGCTGTAAGATAATCTGTTCCATGCGTCAGTGATCCGCCCAGGTGTCCTGTAACCGTTACAGCCGCAATCGTAATGCCTGCCATCACATTTGAATAGGCTGCTAAAAAAGTAAACCGGTAACACGTATACAGCAACAATGCACCAATAGCGGTAACGATTCCCAGCCATTGATGCCGGGTTACCAGTTCCTGATCATAATCACCGCTTAAAGAAAGCAGATATCCTGTGATGCAGGAAACGATGGCCGCCAGCATTCCCCAGAAGACCATAACAGGTACGGCCGGTTTTAGTGCGGGTACCTGTTTTCCAAACAACTGAAATAAACAGGCCATCAGTAATATCCCTATTGGCAAGTGCACCAATACAGGGTGCATTCTTCCCACAAGATCCACGAGTGTCAATAGCATCATAAACAGTTATTGGTACCGGCTTCTCAGGGTTTTCATCATGTGTACATTCACAGCCCATTGGTCGGCTACCGGCTGTTGCGTATAAGGCAAAGTAGGCATGTAAGTGGGCGGACCAAATTCAGTAAGTACCGTCATCACCTCTCCTTTCCTGCGTTTCCGCTCTGCGATCTTATCCCACCAGTCGAAATGTTGTTTTACAACCGGCTCCCATTCCGGTGCGCGCGGGTCATTGACCTGTGGGCCCTCGGGGTGACCTACCCGGGCATGAAAGTGTTCAGTACGTTCTAAAGCAAGTGCCACCGTTTCCTGCTGGTCGCCCAGCATACTTTCGTGCACATTACACCAGTGGGAAATATCCAGCGTCAGCTTCAGATCAGGCAGCTGCTCTATAAACTGTCTCGCGATATGCGCGGCAAACAACATCCTTGAGCGATGTGTTTCATGATAGATCTTTATGCCCGTTTCTTTTGAAAGCTGCTGGGAATAAGTGATAAATGTCTTATTCTGATCAAAGCTGAAATGATCTTTTCCTGCATGGCAATTGATATAAACGGGTTTTTGTAAACGATTCGTCGCAGCAGCTGTGGTTATCTTTTTAAAATGCTCCAGGTTGGCAGTCCAGTTATCACCTGCGCTCTGGCACAAAAAGGCTACGGCCAGGTCCTGTTTTTTTAATGCGGCAAACAGTTCCTGCTGTGCGGTTTCGTTTGCGGGCCATACCACTTCTGCACCATCATAGCCATCCCGCTTCGCTGCTGCACAAAAGGCGTCAATGGTTCCGTTATAGCCCCAGTTAGTGGCCATTACGATCAGCTGGAAGCCTGTCTGCGCCGGGGCTGTCAGGAAGCCGGGTTTCGATATGGCTTCCCCGTAAGGAAAAAACAAACCCGCTGCCGCAACGGACGATGATTTTAAAAAGTCCCTTCTGTTATAATTCATATTATTGTTTGTAGATTATTCCCGAATTTAATTATTCAGGCTCACAGATCACACTGATTTGCACAGAAAAATTAAATAGTATTCATTTTTATTCAATTTATTATTCTTATTAAACTTTCTTTGCTTATAATTGAATTACTATTAAAATTAATAAGCAACCCAATTTTCTTTCCCGATAATTTCAAATAGGTTAACAATTGCTTTTTATGAACATCATGTAATAGTTCCACCGATTTAATTTCAATAATAACCATATCTTCTACCAATATATCAATCCTGAACCCCAATTCCAATTGCACCTTTTCGTAAACTACAGGCAGGCCCACTTGTGTTTTAATATTCATCCCACTTGCAATCAATTCATAGGCCAATGCAGCTTCGTAAACCGACTCCAACAAACCCGGGCCTAAAACTTTGTGAACTTTAAATATAGCCCCTCTGATTTGATAAGTAAGATCATTAATATTCATAGGTCTTAGTTTTTTGCTCTCACAGAACGCACAGACTTGCACAGATTTAAAAAACTTCTGCGATAATCTGTGTAATCTGTGAGCTACATAATCATTGTCTCTCTTTTACTCGTCTATTTTTAGCTCTCACAGAATGCGCAGACTTGCACAGATTTGAAAAACTTCTGCGATAATCCGTGTAATCTGTGAGCTACATAATCATTGTCTCGCTTTTACTCGTTTATTTTTAGCTCTCACAG
>DASVMC010000776.1:0-5219 GCA_036384555.1 Niabella sp.
CCAGGATCTTTCTTTATCCGAAAAAGCGTTCCTTCAATCCAATACTCATTTTGAGCAATCGCATACCCCGCAGTCCTGGTCTTACCAAAGCCGCAACTGGGCCAACCTTGCAGGTATCGGCCAGCGTCAAAGCAATGAAAAACAGTTTATAGACCTGTTATTAAACAAGGCAATTCCTTTTGCACTTAAGGCAGGTGATGACGTGCGGGCAGCCAGGTACTACACCAACGTGGCTATTCCTTTTATGGAAAGCCATAACACACAAAAGGCCATTTACTATTATCAGAAATCAAATACCTTGTTGAGAAAAAGTGACCCGGACAATATACAGTTTATTGAAAATTATGCCCGGTGCGCCAAGACCTACTTATATGCACACGACCTGCCAGCCGCAAAACTTTACTTAGACAGTGCTTATGACGCCCTTCAAAAAGCGCCCCCTTCTATTGAACAGCTGTCTTATTATTCAATAGAGAGCATGTACTTTATTGATAAAAAAGAACTGCCGCGCGCAATCAAAAGTATTGACAAAGGCCTGCACCTGGCTTACCAGCTCCGCGATGGTATTGGCATTCGGGACCTGTTGTATCAAAAAGCAAGGGTCTATGATGAACAAAAAAATTATAAAGAAGTAAAGAACACGCTTTTCCAGTTGCTTTATGGAAAATTCATTCTGCTGGATGCCGACAGGAAACAGCTCTTCCATGATATTGCTGCTACCGAAGCCAATATGGGGCATATGGACAGCGCTTATAAATGGCTGCAGCAATACAGCAGCCTGGCCGACAGCATCAGTAAGAAAGAAGCCGAACAGCAAATCGCTGCTTTCGAAGCAAAATTCAATTATACGGAAAAGGAAAAAGAATTACTGGTGATCAGCAACCAGGCTAAAATACAACGGTTGATCATGTGGATCTGCATCGGTGGATTTTTAGCCGTATCCCTGTTATCCGTTCTCCTGTACCGGCTAAGAAGGGCAAAAGCCAACCAGGAGGTACGCTCATTAAAACAGGAACAGCAGATCGCATTAACACAGGCGCTGTTACAGGGAGAAGAAAAAGAACGGACACGTCTGGCCCGTGATCTGCATGACGGGTTGGGCGGTATGCTGGCGGGAGTAAAGATCAATCTGACCAGCGCTATACAGGATCATACTTCCCGGGAACTGAATAAAGTGATTGGTCAGCTGGACAATTCCGTAACAGAGTTACGCCGTATCGCACGTAATATGATGCCGGAAGCTTTACTGCGCTCCGGACTGGAGACGGCATTGGCAGATCTTTGTCAATCCCTTTCGACCGGACACTTACGGATCGATTTCAGCTTTATCAACATCAGCATTGAAATCCCCAAACAGGAGCAGATCATTATTTACCGTATCATACAGGAACTGCTGGCTAATATCGTAAAACATTCTGTTGCCACTGAGGCATTTGTTCAGTGCAGCCAGAATGGAGCTCTTTTTTATATTACGGTAGAAGATAACGGGAAGGGGATCAACCAGACGTTACCGGCGGGGCGGCGGGGTATCGGGCTGGATAACATTCAAAGCCGGGTCGATTTTTTGAAAGGGAAAATGGACTTCAGCTCCCAGCCGGGAAAAGGAACGGTTACCAATATTGAAGTTAAAGTACATGGCAACAAATAAATTATCAGTGATCATTGTTGAAGACCATTCCATTATTGTGGAGGGGCTCAGCAGCATTTTGAACAATGCTGAGGAGCTGGAACTTGCGGGTACTTTTCTGAATGCAGAAGACGCGCTGGAATACCTGCAGGCCAATAAGACCGACGTAGTGCTGCTGGACATCAGCCTGCCGGAAATGTCCGGTATTGAGCTATGCCGCGTCCTGAAACAACAGGATAAAAATATAAAGATCATTGCCCTGACCAATCATACCGAAAAAAGTGTGATACAGGAAATGTTGCAAAACGGAGCCGATGGCTATCTTTTAAAGAACACCTCCAAACAGGACCTGGTTACAGCTATCTCACAGGTAATGAACAACCAGTTCACCATGCAATCGGAATTGCAGCAAATTCTTTTCAGCCAAACGCCCAAAGACAAAAATATTCCACGGCTTACTACACGTGAAAAAGAAATATTATCACTGGTCAGCCAGGGAGCCACCACCAGCGTTATTGCCACGCAATTATTTATCAGCCCCCAGACAGTGGAAACGCACCGGCGTAATCTGATGCAAAAGTTCGAGGTAAACAATTCGGCAGCGCTTATACGAAAAGCAACAGAAAAAGGGCTGTTGTAAAGGGAAGAGGTATGAGAAGTGAGATTTGAGAAGTGAGATGTCAGATGTAAGTCTTCAGCTATCAGTCCCGATGGCTATCGGGATGAATTGAGCATCTACGACCGAATATCCGGCACCCGGTTTGACTACCTCTCCCCACCCGCCACTTGCTGCTCCCTACTTCCCACTCCCTACTTGCTATTCCCCACAAAACATTGTATATTTAAAGATGATCGCTACAAATGAAATATTGATCCGCCTGCTGTTGGCTGCTTTATGTGGTGGAGTGATCGGGTTGGAGCGGGAACGTAAGAACTGGGCTGCCGGTCTCAGAACACATATGATGGTATGCCTGGGAGCAGCGCTTACAATGATTGTATCCGCATTCGGGTTCGCTGATATTGTCGGCACCAATGGTGTAATGCTGGATCCCTCCCGTATAGCCGCTCAGGTCATCAGCGGTATCGGGTTTATAGGCGCAGGAACAATTTTATTTCTGAAGGAAGGGATCATCAGGGGGCTTACTACCGCAGCCGGTCTGTGGACGGTTGCAGCCATTGGATTGGCTATTGGGGGCGGCATGTATTACGCCGCAGGTACTGCCACTTTTTTAGCATTGATCATTTTATGGATGCTGAAGCCTGTTGAACTGAAACTGACCGAGCGGTTTGCGCAGCTGGGATTGAAGATCACCGTTGCGAACCGTGAAAGATCAGTAGACATCCTGAATAAGATCTTTTGCCAGCCAGACCTGGAGATCAGCAATCTTTCTGTTATTGAAAAAGACGGAGATGTGGTCATTACATTCCGCTTCAATAATCATAAGAAAGACCTGATATCACAAATAACGGATCAGTTTAAGTCAGACAGGGATATCCGGTCCATTGTGTGGAACAAATAAGCCTTAAAGGCAATCGCGGCTCCGGCACCTTTATCTTTCCGGCACTTTATGAAAAGTAATGGCCACCCGGTTCAGCATATTCATGTGGGCTATTGCAAGGCTCAGATCAACCAGGTCTTTATCATCAAAGACGTTTTTTGCCTGTTCGTATATAGTATCTGCCACTTCCTGGCCGGGTAATACCGTCATTTCTTCTGCCAGTGCCAGTGCCGCCCGTTCAGTTTCCGTAAAAAAAGGCATGTGCTTCCAGTTGGATACCGCATTCAGTTTACGGCCATCGATACCCGCCTGTATCCCATCTTTCCAATGGAGGTCTACGCAATACGGGCATCCGTTAATTTGAGAAACCTTCAGGTAAACCATATGCAATAACCCGGCAGGCAGGTTACTGTTCTTTAAATAGCCATACATTCCCAACAGTGTCCTGTACCCATCCGGCGCTACTTTATTATATTCAAGACGCATCAATTATTGTTTTATATCCCACAAAGATGCATATTTATTCATTTCCGCCGTGCGCAACTGCTGAAGAACACAGCATGCACACAGCCGGAGACTTCATACAGCAAAGACAGTAAAGAAACCAGAAACTCCGCTTATCTTTGCGCCATGCAAAAAGTGGGAATTCTTGGAGGTGGCCAGCTGGGCAGAATGTTATTACAGGCGGCTGCAAATTATCCGGTGGAAACATATGTTTTGGAAAACGACGAGCAGGCCCCGGCCGCGCATTTGTGCCATCATTTTACCAAAGGCGATATAAAAGATTACGAAGCAGTCTATAATTTTGGCAAGCACCTGGACGCCATTACTATTGAAATTGAAAATGTAAATGTAGATGCGCTGGAAGCGCTGGAAAAAGAAGGGGTCACCGTTATTCCCAAACCCGCGGTGCTGAGAACCATCCGCAATAAGGCGTTGCAAAAAAAATATTATACAGCGCACCAGATCCCGACTTCCGAATATATCCTCACCCATAATATACAGGAACTGGCTGCGCATGCTCATTTCTTCCCGGCGGTGCACAAAATCGCCGAAGGCGGATATGACGGGCGTGGTGTGCAGATCATTGAAACCGAAAAAGACCTGGTCAAAGGGTTCGACGCTATGTCCGTTCTGGAAAAAATGGTACCCATCGAAAAAGAGATCGCCCTGATGATCGCCGTCGGGCAGACCGGCGAAATTGCCATTTACCCCGCCGTCCAGATGGTTTTTGATCAAACGCTGAACCTGCTTGATTTTCAATTATGCCCGGTGGAACTGCCCGACAGGACCTACTGGAAAGCAGAAGCCATTGCGCTGACCACGGTAAAAAACTTCAGCTCTCCCGGGATCTTCGCAGTTGAATTATTCGTTACCCCGGACGGAGACGTCCTGGTCAATGAAACGGCTCCCCGGGTGCATAACAGCGGGCATCATACAATTGAAGCACATTACAGCTCCCAATTCGATATGGTTTGGCGTATTTTGCTGAATTATCCCCTGGGCTCCACTGAAGCGATCATGCCTTCCGTGATGCTGAATATCTTAGGGAAAGAAGGCTATTCCGGTAACGCCCATTATGAAGGGCTGGAAGAAATGCTTAAGATTGAAAATGCTTTTTTTCACCTGTATGGCAAAAAGCAGACCAAGCCCGGTCGTAAAATGGGACATGTAACCGTGATCAGCAAGGAACGGGCAGATCTCTTACATAAGGCCAATAAAATAAAACACGGGCTCTCGGTAATTGCAAAAGAATCATCTCCGGCAGGCTGATCCGGCAGGGCGGGGGCATAAAATTTATTTTTTACCGGAATAGGCTATGGGTGCATTCCCAATGCCGCAAATTCACGAATAAGCGCGCAACAGCCCTATTGGTATTTACTTAAAAAACGGATTTGGCTCATTTGTGTCCCGACTATCGGGGTGGCAGGCTCGTTTACAGGTTTGTGCGTTTGCCCTGGCTGGCCCGGCCCGTCAGCACTAATAATGGATTCAAAAATATATCTTTGTAATGAGCATTCACCGGCATTACACAACGGTCGTTCGGTAGCCTTTCCGGCTGTTTGCTTCTGTTTCAGGTAATGTATTTTTCC
>DASVMC010000777.1:0-5358 GCA_036384555.1 Niabella sp.
AGCCAGCATTTTGTGATATGAAGGAGACAGCGGTTTCATGTTAGCGTAACTCATCACCAGCACCTTTATATTTTTCAACGCATTCCCGTTTTCAAGATTTTCCATGTGTACTGTTTCAACAGGGATACCGTTCTTTAATAAGGGCATGGCCATACCATAAAAGTTAGAGAGCTGAGGATCTTCATATCCTTTGTGTGTGGGGAACCGCTGAAACATCATAGAATTGGAAACCAATACCCCAATACCCTGGCTGCCACTGACCTTATCAGAAGCGATGGGCATCTCATTCAATGCATTTACCATTACCTGCATTTGTGTGGCATATTCTTGTGAAATAGGATAGCGTGTAGTGTCATGCTCCAGTTTGAACCGGCCGAGATAAATCCGGCTGGGCCAGGGCATCACTTCATAGTCTGCTACCATCGGATACAGTAGCTGTGCCGTAAAAGTAGCTTCATAATTGCGTTTATAATCATCCCAGGTCCTGGGCCAGTCTTCAATAGGATCTGTAAGAAAGAACATTTTTTTTCCTGTTGGAGCTGTCATAGAAACCATGGATCCATATTCCAAAAAAGCGTTTTCAAACACGCGTTCCTTCTTAATACCATTATAATAAACGGGCTCTCTTGAAGTACCTGTCCAGACCTGAGCAATATATCCATCCACATCTTTAACAGAAGCCAGGCTTGCCTCGGGGCTTACAATTTGCCAGGATGAATAATTTAACAGCGAATGGGTAGGAACATAACATTGCACTTCCTTCCCGACGGACCTGCTGTATTCTTTTGCATACGCAAAAACATCTTTCAGCGCCTGCAGGTATAAATGATATTTGAGTTTGGAAGAAAGATAGGTGGCTTGCGGCGATTCATGCTGCGGTTGCCATTCAACGCCATAATACTTTTTCCATTCTTTTTTAAAAGCAGTGCTGTAGCCTGCCCGGGCCCAGAACTCAGGCTCTTCCAGGTAAATAGCACCAACACCGGCATCAATTGCTCTTTTGATATGCGTTTTTATATACCGCAGGTAGTTCTCAGAAGGCACAATGTACGGTACATCCTTTCCATGCCAGATGGTATCGCCATTGCGCTGTACCTGCCCTTCATCAAAATGGGATTTTCCGTCAAACCGGCCTTTAAAATAATCCTTGTATTGCCCCCAGGCTATACCGGTCATAAAATGCACCTTGTATCCTTTGTCCCGCCAGCTTTTCACCCGCTCTTCAAAATTTCCGCCGGCATCATTAATACCATACACAATAGCTATGTCAGAACGTACATCGTACGCTGCATTCCAGGCATTCGCTATCTGAAAAGCTGTTTTTTCCTGGGCGCTCACCATTGCGGAAGCAAGCAATGCATACAAACAGGTAGTAAGAACGATTTTTTTCATCATGACCTCTTATTGGTGTAGCTGCAAGGTAGCTTTCATTAAAAAAACATTATAGGGGCCCCATATTGAGCGGGTGTAAAAAAGAGTGGTGCCCTTCTCACTCAGGGGATGAATCAACGGAGCATAACCGGGCAGCTTTCCCCCGGCGGGAATCATCTTTACCTGGCTCCAGGGTCCTTCTAACGCCGTTGCATCTCTGTAGACAAGGCCATTCTCCGGAAAATGATGGGCGGGATCCTGCCGCGAATCATAACTGTACAAAATGATCCAGCGCTGTAAGGTTTTATTAAAAATCAGCGAAGCCTCACCAACAGGTGCCGGAATTACCGGTGTGGCATCGCTTTCCTGCGCCCTCACCCATTTATGCAGGGTACCGTTCCAGTATTCATAACGGCTTCGGTTGGTAATATCGGCCTCCCGGAAGCGCGCAAGATAAGCGGCACTCCCACGCCCCGATAAGGTGCCGATCATATACACCCAGTTGTCTTTTTTTGCATAACAAACCTGCGAAAATTTGCTGTTGGAATCAAAAGTGACGCCGGCGATCCGTTGCCAGCTGCGACCACCATCATAGGATCCGTACAATGAGGAAAAATTGGTCAGCCAGCGTCCTCCCGGCGCATCCCATTTATAAATATTCATATAGTGTACATAATCTCCGTTGCCCGCATGTATAGCAGCCGTAGGAATAGAGGTCTGATATACCCTGGGATTAGCATGTGCGCCGGCACAGATTTCCCGTGCGCGGCCACTGTCATCAACAGCCATCAGCTCCATTGTCATGCCATCCTCTAAAAGGGTGTCCGTTGAAAAGCCCAAGACATTCGACCGCCAGTTACTACCATTTCCACCGCCCTTGCCGGGCCGGAAACCGGCACCATTGGTATCGCCGAAAAAAACACCGAAATGACCCTTTCCCATTTCCCACACAATTCCCAGGTCGGTACCGGCAACATCAAAACGAACATCTGTCTTATTGGGATTGGGCAGCGTTTCCCCCGGCAATGAGCCACCGGTTACCCGTGCCAGCGGCTGTATATCAACCAGCTCTATTGTTCCGCCTGAAGGCTGGCGGCTTTGGGCAGATGCTTTACCATATACGGTTGTACAAAACAGGATTAAAAAGATATATATCATTAATCGATCCATCGCCAATTCCATTATTTTAAAAAATACAATGTAATTATCATTAAGGAATGTCTACTCTTATTGCTTCATTGTAGTTATGTCTTTTGATATTTTCAGTTGCATAGTTGATCCGTGCTGCAGCCCTGATGAATACCGTTCTGCCGGCAGGGATCGTATTCTGTGAAGTGATCGTATAGGGCGTACCCAGTTTGGGTTCAAAATCTCTCAGCTCCGGATCTGTATCATTTTTATCAAAGTTGACTATCGTTGTAAACCTGTCGTCTTTTTCTCTAAAGCCAACATATGGTGACTCACTTACAAATAACCGGACATCTGTTATATAAAGCATGTCATCCAGGTCCTGATCGCTATAATTGCCCATAGGTGCAATCTTTGCTTTAAAATCGGCCCGGCTTACTGCTCTGGTCACTTTAATTGTTGCACTTACTTTTCCGTTTGCCACCGTAGGTGTGCCTACCCATTCAATTTTCAGAAAAGGCTGCACTTTGAATTCCACATCTGTTACGCCGTTTATCTCCAGTGTTTTTGATTCATCTGCCAATGTATCCCCATTGGCATTTATTCTTACTATAGGAATAAAAGCTCCGTCTACCCTGACGTTATAGGTGCCTTTGAAAATTTTTGTATTTTGAAAGATCCCTTCTTTCATACAAAAGAAATCAAAGGGCTCCGGATTGGCCGAACCTTTCCAGCTGAGTTCCATCAGTCGTACCCTTGTTCCTTCACTTCCCTGATCTGTTAAAACAGGCTCACCGGTTACCACATCCACCACTTTTCCTTTTATTGTCTCAGAGGGCATAGGGAAATTATCTATTTTTTTACAGGACGTCCACCACAGACCTAAAAAAATTAAAAATAAATAAGTGAAATGTTTCATATTGCTCATACTTTATTGCTAATAATAGGTTACCGCCCGGGTTGTTGATCGATGACAGGACTTTTTGAAACCTCGCCACCCGGAATAAGAAAGTAATACTCCTGTTCTGTAATCCGGAAGCGTTTTCTGGCTTCTTCAAATCCTGCATCAAAAAAATATTTATTGGCCACCGAAGAATAAAACGGATATAATCCCCGGTAGTATGCACCGTCTGACTGGGTCAACCCGTTCAGCTGATCAGAATGCTGTGTCCGCCACCGGCGTATATCCCACAGGATCTTGTTTTCAAAGGCCAGCTCTTTACGGCGTTCTTTACGGATCAGCATTAATCCATTCTGCCCGGCAACATCTCCCGGGCCTGCCAAAGCATCAGCGCCCGCCCTTTCCCGGATAGCGCTTATCGCTTCGTAGGCTTCCGGTAACAAATCGTGCCCGTCTACCGATGATACGCCCGCCAATGTCAGTTCTGCAGCCGCTTCCGCCGCATTTAACAGTATTTCACCATAGCGCATTAATATAAAAGATTGCTCAGACCGTCCCTCCAGCACAAGGGACTGGGGCAAATTCGGGTTCAGCCATTTTCGTATTGCAAATCCTGTGAAAGCAGCCGTCATATCAGAAGTTCCGAATGGACCACTTTTTCCGCCTGCATTCATTTTTGTGCCATCCGGTAAAGTAACTACCTCATGAGTTGTGCCATTCTGAGAAAGGAATAGCGATTTCTTTCCTGCAAATGCCCCTTTGGCGGTATAAGCATCTACCTGGTTATAAGTTTGTGGTCCGCCAATGGTATAGTTAGTAGCTCCGTTTACTGCTCGCAGCGGGGCAATCCCGCCGGCCACGCTGCCCGTAAATATTCCCCTGCGGATATCGATCACCTCTCCTTTGAAAATGTCGCCAGGTAAAATCACGTTCGCTCTTAACCTTGGCTCTGCGTTAGCAAAAATGTCTGTGATCTTATCAAATAAAATATAGTTACCGTTAGCATCCAGTACCTTAATCGTCCCATTGGGATTTTTCGCAATCCCGTCAAACAATTCTACAAAATCGAGCGTTGGACAATTGCCGGCCGAGTACCCATTACCGCCCATCAGCTGCCGGGGTATATTGTAAGCATCAAACCCATGCGCCAGATCGGGCCATTTATAATCTTTGGTATAAATATTTTCGGAACTTGAAGCATCAAAGAACATATCCACCATATTCTGATATTGTGCTTCTTTATCATTGGCAGCCCATTTCTTTTTATAAAGAGCGTACTTGCCCGAAAGTATAATCTGTTCAGCTGCTTTAAATGCTTCTGTAAAATATTTTTTTGAGGCAGCAACGGATGTGCCCGGGTCAAACCCTATTACCCTTACTTTCGTTTTTTGCCCGAAACCGGTAATTTTATTATACTTAGCCACACTTCCGGCAAACAGCATGGCTTCTGATTTAAAGCCCAGCGCAACATATTTGTTGGAGTAACCTTTGACGGGGCTGGTTTCAGGAAGATTCGCGACAGCCTGGTCAAAGTCTGCCAGCACCTGATTCCAGGTTTCTTCTTCTGTTGACCGGGGCACCTCTAATGCGGCGGCTTCATTTTCAGGATACTGCAATATCTTGGTTACAAGAGGCACCCCTCCGTACCGCTTGGCTAAGGCATAAAAAACCATAGCGCGGGCAAAATAGGCTTCTCCTATATAATCATTGTATTCTTCATCACTAAAATTTGCCTTGTACGCGGGCAGTTTTTCCAGCAGGTTATTTGCATCTCTCAACAAATTAAAAGCACGGCCCCAATAGGCTCCGTTACGCGCCCAGCCCTCTGAAGTCATTGCCTCTCCCGCATCACGCCCCAAAGAAGAACCTTCATTAGTACCAGGGGTTACCAGCCAGTCGTCAAAGAACTGCCGCGCGGGGGAATATTTAAAATCCTCAAAAGGCATTTGACTGTATAT
>DASVMC010000778.1:0-3544 GCA_036384555.1 Niabella sp.
TTATCGGAAAGGGAGTGAACTATATAGCCTCCTGGGCTTCGTCAACCGGTTTGCAACCAGGATTATCACAAATGAACCTGATACCTACCTTTGGCTATCCGGGTTCTGATGTGCTGTTAAGTGCGGAAGGCAGCAGCTCCCAGCCATTAACGCCTGTTGGCCGGATATCTGTTGTCAGCGGAGATGAGCTGACCATTTACCTGCAAAAGATCAAAGAATATGAGCAGGCTTTAAAGAATACCCCACCGGGAATTGAAGAAAGCGAGTGGAAAAAATCGGTCATCCATGTTGTGGGGGCAAGTGATGATGCAACCATTAATTTACTGGCCACATTGCTGCAGCAGCACCAGACCATTATCCAGGATACCCTGTATGGAGCCTATGTGGAGAGTTTTGCTAAAAATGATAATACTTCCAGCCAGGCAACTTTAACAGATTTATTGGTCAGGAGGATCAATTCAGGGATAGGGCTGTTGACCTATTTTGGACATTCTTCTTCGTCCAGTCTCACTTTTAGCCTGGAAGATCCTTCTAATTATTCCAATCAGGGAAAATATCCGCTCTTTAATATGATGGGCTGCTCGGCGGGAGACATCTTTGGGTATGAGGCATCCAGAGCATCAACGATTACAACCATATCAGAAAAATATGTTCTTGCCAAAAACAGGGGAAGCATCGGATTGATGGCAGGTACAAGCATCGGTTACGTTTCCACACTGGATTTTTATAATACAAAGTTGTATACCCTCCTTTCCAAAAATGACTATGGCAAACCGATTGGCGATTTAATGATGCACACAATAGCAGAGGTCTATAAAGTAAAGGGAGAGAATGATTTCCTGCAACGGGCACAGTGTGAGGAATACACTATTAACGGGGATCCCGCCATCCGGTTATATCAGTATGATAAGCCCGACTATGCTATTGAAGATGCATCCGTAAGCATAAATCCCGCTTTTATTTCGGTAGCAGAATCGAAATTTACGATCGCCGCCAGCATCAATAACCTGGGTAAGGCGATTAATCAAAAAGTAATTGTTGAATTGAAGCGGACGTTTCCTGATCAGTCTGTTGAAGTGGTTAAAAGAGATACATTAAACCCTATCCGGTTTGCCGATTCACTGACCTACACGATTCCGATAGATCCGGTTAAAGATAAAGGACAGAATAAAATCAGTATTTCAATAGATCCTGAAAACAGTATAGCAGAATTAAATAAAACCAATAATACCCTGACTAAGGACGTATATATTTATGAGGACGAGATCCGGCCAGTGTATCCGTATGATTATGCCATTGTGAATCAAACGGGTTTAAAGCTGCAGGCTTCAACGGCTAACCCGCTTGCAACATCCCGGGCTTATCTGATGGAAATGGATACCACGGCGCTGTTCAATTCTCCTTTAAAGACAGCGCAGACGCAGACCAGTGCCGGGGGCGTACTGGAGTTTGTACCAGGTGCAGGCTTAAAAAATAATACAGTTTATTACTGGCGAGTGGCCTCCAAACCTGAAAATAATGAACAACCCCATTGGAATGGTGCTTCATTTCTTTATCTGACCGGAGCACAAACCGGCTTCAACCAGTCGCATTATTATCAGATGCTGGATTTGGATCTTTCGAAGCTGAAAATAAATGGAGACGACCGGTCATTGCATTTTGATTCGGTAATTACGGGTATAACAGCTTCTACCGGTTTTTTCCCGAATACCAGTCTTGCTTCAGAATTGCAGTTACGTATAAATGATATTCCTGCGCAGGGATGGATGCTGAGCCCCTTTAGTGGCGCTAACAATGTAAATACGTATACATTGCGCTTTTATGTTATTGATAACAAGCGCATACGTACCTGGAATAATGTTGATTTAGGGACGTCGGGTATGTATGGAAGCGTAAAACCGGTGCCGGCACAGAGCAATACCATCCCTACCTTTTTTCAGTTTAAAGTGCGCACACCACAGGAACGAAAGAATGTAATGGATTTTATGGATTCGATTCCTAAGGGCTTTTATATGATTGTTACCAACAGCCCTATGCTGCCCAATGTAGTGCCTTCAGATTGGCAATCTGACGAAACTGTTTATGGAGCAGGCAATACCTTGTATAACCGGTTCTTTAAAGAGGGCGTCAGCATATTGAATGATATAAAGACAGATGTGCCGTTCCTCATTTTTTTACAGAAAGGATCGGGCAAACCCATTAAGGAACTGGTAGGCACCACACAAAATGATAAGCTCAGTGAAACCATTAATGTAAAGTCCCTGCTCCGTGCGGGCAGCTTTCAGACTCCGGTACTGGGTCCGGCTAAATCCTGGAATAAATTTATCTGGGAAGGGGCATCTTTGGAAACGAATAGCAATGACCAGTTGTCCTTTGGAGTATATGGTATTACGAATTCCGGCACAGCTACCTTATTAAAAACGGTAAATGGTCTTGTTGCTAACAAAGAAGCGGACCTGTCCGATGTCAACGCAGCACAATATCCTCAGCTAAAGATCAGTGCTGCTGTTGCTGATACGACTGATCTGACGCCCTACCAGCTTAAATACCTGCGTTTGTATTATACCCCGGTGCCCGAAGGTGCAATTGCTCCCAATCTGAACCTGTCTGCGAAAGATACATTGGAAATAGGAGAGCCTTTGAATTTTAGTGTAGCGTTCAAGAATATCAGCAATTATAACTTCGATAGTCTGAAAGTAAACCTGAGTATCCGTGACAGGAATAATGTTGAAACGGTGATACCGGTGGCAAAACAAAAAGCATTAACCGCCGGAGATACAATAAGGCTGTCGGTACCGTTAACCACCCGGAAATATACAGGAAGTAATACGTTGCTGGTTAATTTTAACCCGGATAATGCGCAGCCGGAGCAATACCTGTTCAATAATTTCCTGTATAAGAACTTCTACGTAAAAGGAGATACTACAAGCCCCTACATGGATGTTACCTTTGATGGCATTCATATTTTAAATAGCGATATTGTTTCCAGTAAACCGGATGTGCTGATCAAATTATCAGATAATGCAAAATACCTGTTATTGAATAACCCCGATCTCATCAATGTGCAGCTAAGGTTCCCCGATGGCAGTAGTAAAACTTATACCCCGGGCACCGATACCCTGGCGTTTACACCTGCCGGTCAGAACGGCAGCAATACGGCCACTATGAATTTTAAACCGCAGCTGAGTGATGGTAATTATGAACTGCTGGTGGCCGCTAAAGATGAAAGCGGCAATACAGCCGGAAATATCCAGTATAAAGTGGCATTCCAGGTAATCAGCAAGCCCATGATCTCCAATATGCTGAACTATCCGAATCCTTTTACCACCTCAACAGCGTTTGTATTTACCTTAACCGGTTCCGAAGTGCCGCAAAACATCCGCATACAGATCCTTACAATAACCGGCAAGATCGTAAGAGAAATTACCAAGGCCGAGTTGGGGCCCCTGCACATCGGCAGGAATATTACAGAGTTTAAATGGGACGGAACAGATCAGTACGGGCAGAAGCTGGCGAACGGCGTTTACTTATACCGCGTTATTAC
>DASVMC010000779.1:0-3076 GCA_036384555.1 Niabella sp.
TGGTTGCTTCATCAAGAATAAGAAATTGAGCGTCTGAATAAAAACACCTGGCTAGCGCCAGTTTTTGCCATTGACCAATACTTACTTCCTGTCCTTCTTCAAATAAACGCCCCATTACCGTCTGGTATTGTTTGGGGAACGTCTGAATAAAGGATGCTGCGCCTGATTTTTCAGCAGCATCTTTTGCTCTTGCAGCATCAAACGGCGCCTGTATATTACCGAGGTAAATATTTTCTTCAGCGGTAAAGCTGTACTTGTTAAAATCCTGGAATACCACGCTGACCATTTTACGGAACTCATGGGCATTATAGTACTGTATATCTGTTCCGTTCAGCAACAGTGTGCCGGAGCTGGGATCATACAAACGGCAGAGCAGTTTGATAAGGGTTGATTTACCGGCACCGTTCAGACCGGCTATGGCAATGATCTTTCCGGCGGGGATGCGCAGATGAATATTTTTTAATGTGGGAACGGAAGCATGCGGATAGGTAAATGATACATCCTGCAGCACCAGTTCTTCTGCCTGCCGGGGCAGCGCGGTTGTATGCCCATGAGGCTTATTCAGCCGGTCTTTCAGTTCCAGCAACTCGAAGATACTGTTGACGTAAATACTGTTCTGGAATAAAAGGGAAATACCCCCGGCAATATTTTGCAGGATGGTAAAGGACTGGGGAAATGCTACCAGGAACAAAGTAATGTCGCCGGCGCTTGTTTCGCCGCTAACGGTTTTTAAAGCGATAAATCCGATACAAACAAAAACACCAATATTGGACATGGCGGTAGTGAAGGATTCGAGTCTTGTCCGTTTCAGATTGATGGCCAGTTTCTCTTTCATCAGGGTTTTCCGGATAGCCACAAACTGGTTTTTCAGATAATTGCCCAGGTCATAGGCGCGGATCTCTTTAGCTGCCGTATCGGTTGTGATCAGCGTTGAATAATAAGCAGATTTCCGCTCAAGCGGCGTTTGTGCTATGCGCCAGTCATTCAGTTTCTTTGAATAATGTAACCTTACGAAAAGTGTAGGTAAAATAAAAAGTGCAAGCAGTGGCAGCAGCATCCAGTTAATGAGGATCAGCACGGCACCGACAGCAGCCAGTGAAGCGGTGTTCTTTAATAGCTCAATCAGTGTCGTAATGATCAGGCTGGGCCGCTCGGCACCACTGTCCATAGCCCGTTTCAGCGTATCATAATAAGAGGGACTTTCATAGAAGGACAGGTCCAGGTCCACGGCTCTGGTATGGATCTGTTCGTTTACATATTCTGCTACCCGGGCAGATTGTGCCTCAACAAGATAGGCACTGTAAGAGCGGATCATGAGGTAAGCCACACCGGCGATGCCTGCGCCGATTACATATATAAGTATCTGGCGGTAACTTTCTTCGGAATTGTGCTGAACATGCGCTACAATATCAACCAGCTTCTTCAGGAGGTACAGGGAAGTAAAGAAAATAGCGGATTCAGCCAGTATGAAGAACACAAGCAGGTAAAGGCTGTTCTTTGAAGATGCCTTAACAAGCGCTATGATCTTTGAAAGATTCATACTGCTTCTGAGCTGGTAGATCTTCCGGCTAAATTGTTTCAAGGGACCTGGTCATTTTTTTCTTATAAAGCATATTTGGGCTATTTGCAAATTTAGGCAGGCAATTTCAATTCTTTCTTAATATTTGATGAATACAGCAGTGGTAATAAGACCGGAACAGGCAGAAAAGAAACGGTATACCATTTTTAGGTATGGAAAATACACGCTACAGCAAAAAAACAGCCCCGTATCAAAGTAATGACAGCTGTTTGTATACCTGCCCGAACAACGTTTTGCCGGGGAGGGTATGAGCTATTGGCATACACATTTTTGCGTATCGGAACCGTATGAGGATCATTTAATTAAAGAGAAAGCGTAAGCCGGCTGGCGGATCAGCATCCGTAGCGGTATTTTAAAACAACAGCTTTAGGTCAGCACTTAAATAAAACAGGGCGCACCTGCCTGGTACGCCCTGTCTATTGCTGGTTATAACTCTAAATCATTTTTACGCTTCTTTCTACAAATGAGGTCAGCTCTGATCCGGTCAGCATTCCCTGCGCCAGTAACGCAAGGTCAAATGCCTGCTGTGCCAAAGCCTTACGCGTTTCTTCGCTGGATTCTGCAAGGATCCTGGTTGCAAGGGGATGGTTGGCATTAATGGCTACTTTATACCTGTCAGGCATTGCTCCATAAAAGTTCATACCACCGCCCAGTGCTGCCATATCTTTCATCCGGCGCATGAATTCATCCATGGTCACACTGACCGGCATAGCTTCCGGCGAAAGATTTTCGACGTTTATTTCCATTCCCGGTTTTGTAATGGCCTTTTCATAAATTTCCTTGATTTCCTTTGTTTGCGCTTCAGAAAGATTACTGGTAAGCGTTTCTCCTTTATCGATCAGTTTCTCCAAAACATCGGAATCCACACGTTTGATCTGTACTTTTTCCAGGTCTCTTTCCAGGTGGCTGATAAAATGGTTATCCAGCGGGCTGTCCATCAGCAATACATCATATCCTTTTTTATTGGCCGCCTGTATATAGGCATCCTGTCTTTCAGCATTCGGTGTGTACAGGTAAACCAGGTTCCCGTCTTTATCGGTTTGCTGGGGAGCTACTTTGTCTTTATATTCAGTTAATGTATAATATTCTTTTTGCGTGTTACCCAGCAGCAAAAAGTCTTTGGCCCGTTCCCAGAACTTGGGCTCGCTGATGGCTCCGTATTTTACAAATAACCCGATATCGCCCCATTTTTCCTCGTAGCTCTTACGGTCATTTTTGAATAACTCGGCCAGCTTATCTGCTACCTTTTTGGTAATATAAGTGTTGATCTTTTTTACGTTCCCGTCGGATTGTAAAAAGGAGCGGGACACATTCAGCGGAATGTCCGGCGAATCAATAACACCATGCAGCAGCATCAGGAACTCAGGAA
This sequence comes from Niabella sp., assembly GCA_036384555.1. GTDB lineage: Bacteria > Bacteroidota > Bacteroidia > Chitinophagales > Chitinophagaceae > Niabella. Next base: position 2,949 of record DASVMC010000779.1, read on the forward strand.
CAATATCCTTTACTTCATCTGTAATAAATACCTGGCGGCTGTACAATTTGATCTTATTGCGTTGCAGTTCGATATCATTCTTGATTTTTGGGAAATAGAGCACCCCGGTCAGATGGAAGGGATAATCC
>DASVMC010000780.1:0-1754 GCA_036384555.1 Niabella sp.
GCGAGAGAACATCGCTTTTAACGCTACGGTTACGGAAGAAGCCCTGCAAAAGGCGGTTCAGACGGCCGAGTTGTCTGATTTTATAGCATCTCTGCCACAGGGCCTGGACACGGTGGTTTCAGAAAGAGGCTCCAGCCTGTCCGGCGGACAAAAACAACGGGTCATGCTGGCAAGGGCGCTGGCGGGCAACCCGAAGATCCTGTTGCTGGATGAGTTTACCGCAAGGGTCGACCGCAATACGGAACAGCGCATCTGGAAGAACGTAGCCCGCAACTACCCCGGCATCACCATTGTATCCATTACGCAGAATCTGGAGCCGGTGAAGGATTATGACCAGATCGTTTTATTAATGGAAGGAGAGCTGGTGGCAAAAGGCACGCACGAAGCGTTATTAAAATCAAGCCCGGAATACAACCAGATCCTCCAAAGCCAGCAGAGCCTGAATAATTATCAGGCAGTGGAAGTATAAACAGTAAATGATGCAAGCAGAAACAAACAATATTGATTATAACCTGAACAGGGAACAGAAAAGCTCCGCAGGAGCAGCCTTGCGCAAAATGTTCCGCTTTATGAAAGGAGAGCAGGCCAGCCTGCTGGTGGCTTTTTTTGTAATGATGCTGAACGCGGCTATTACCATGCTGGCCCCTTACCTCATCGGTTATATTGTGGATCATTTTATCCTCAAAAAACAATACGGTCCGCTGATGCAGTACTCCGCATTATTGCTGGGCTTATATGTTGTATGGGCCGGTACGGAATATTTCCAGGCAAAGCTAATGGGCGGTGTAGGCCAGCGCATGCTGTATATTCTACGAAATGAGGTGTTTAATAAATTGCAGCAATTGCCGGTGGCCTTTTTTAACCGCAACCGCTCGGGCGATCTGATCTCCCGCATCAATAATGATACGGATACGGTGAACCAGTTTTTCTCCCAGTCGCTGATGCGGTTTATGGATAGTATTTTTTCTATGGTGGGCGTGGCGGTTTTTGTTTTGTCCATCCACTGGGAATTGGGCGCCGCTTCATTGGTGCCGGCCGTGTTCATCCTGTTGTTTGTGCTGCTGGTTTCCCCCTGGGTAAAGAAAAAAAATGCGGTCAGCCTTAAAGCCAATGGCAGCCTGAGTGCCGATATACAGGAGGGCCTGCATAATTTTAAAACCATAATCGCCTTTAACCGGAGGGATTATTTCCGGAAGCGTTTTGAAAAAGTGAACGAAGAAAACTATAAAACATCCGTTACTGCGGGCATTGCCAATAACCTGTTTACCCCGGTGTTTGGTTTTTTTTCCAATATAGCCCAGCTGATTGTGCTGGCGTTTGGCATTTACCTCATTATTGAAGGGCAGTTCACACTGGGGTTGCTCATCAGCTTTATCAGTTATGTTCAGTTGTTCTACCGGCCACTGCGGGAGCTGGCTGCTTTGTGGGCCAGCTTTCAGACGGCCCTGGCTGCATGGGATCGTATTTCCGTGATCCTTTCCCTGGAATCGGATCTTAAGGTCATTGATCATACCCAAACAGCAGTAACGGCATCCGGTAGTATGGTTGCCTTTAAGGATGTTTCCTTTCAGTACCCGGATGGTAAAGAAGTATTGCACCACATCAGCTTTGATATGAAGCCCGGCAAGACCTATGCATTGGTAGGCCCTACCGGGGGTGGTAAAAGCACCACGGCCGCACTCATAGCCCGGCTGTATGACCCAACAGAAGGAGTTGTATTATTGAACGGCAGGGATATCCGTTCCTATACCAGC
>DASVMC010000781.1:0-4197 GCA_036384555.1 Niabella sp.
CATGCCTGCTTTTGATGTGGTGCAAAAACCTTATGGCAACGGACAGTTTACAATGACGATCCTGCTGCCCCGGCAGGGATCAATCAATGAACTCTTTGAGCAACTGAATATAGACCAGTGGCAGGCACTTCAAAATGCCTTACGCACTACCACGGTCAGTGTTGGGCTTCCGAAATTTACACTGCAACAGGAGTACAACTTAAACAGCACACTTCAGGCAATAGGTATCAAAAAAGCATTTACAGATGCTGCCAATTTTAACGCATTAAGCAAAAAGCCTACAAAGATCAGCTTTGTAAAGCAAAACACTTTTGCGGCAGTTGACGAAAAAGGTACCGAAGCCGCTGCTGTTACAACAGTCGGAATAGTGGTCACTTCACAACCTGCCATTCCGGCATTTATCTGTAACCATCCTTTCGGGATCATCATCAGCGAAACGACCTCCAACAGCATTTTGTTCATGGGCCGTATTGCACAACCCGTTAGCCAGTAAATAAAGAACAAGTCCTCAGCTGCGCCCCGTATTATCCATTTCCGGACTGCGGGGCGTTTTTGTTCCCGGGAGGGAAACCACCTTCTGTGAAACAGTTCCCGGCTTAGCTTTAGCTTCCATTCTTTTTTAGCCGGGTTCATACTATTGAAGATGCGCTTTTAAAACAACCAGCAGCTTTTCAAATTCCTCTTTTTCGTAGCCAACGGATTGATAAATGATTTTCCCTTCTTTATCAATGACGACATTCCTTGGAATAAACTGGTCGGCAAACTGCGAAAATACTTTCCGCTCAGGATCTGCAAGAACAGGAAACGTAAATCCGGTTTGTTTAACAAAGGCATCCAGCTTTTCCCTTGTTTCCTCCCTGCCAAATACAAACAGGGCAAAATCCGGATTATTTTTATATTGATCCCAGATCTCTTTTTGCACCCGGGGCAGCTCAGCCCTGCAGGGCCCGCACCAGGTAGCAAAAAAATTGATCAACACCACCTTTCCCTTATAAGCCTGAATGGTAACGGAATCGGTATCTCCTTTTGGCGAAAATTTAAAATCGGGTACCGGTGTGCCCATAGCTGCTTTCCATTGCACCTTATTTTGAGCGGTTGCCAATAAAAAGCCAAGAATGGCAATAACGCCTGCTATTATTTTCTTCATGATTCAGTAAGTTACAGGCCAAGTTAAGTACTCGGGACGGATCAGACAAATAGTATCAGGAAACAGGAGCAGCCGGCAGGAACAATCATTGGCCAGATCCCCGTTTTCAATTCCTGAAACCTAAATTGTATATTCGCAGTCCCAAATTTTTATTAATCGTAAAGAAGAAATGACAATATCCTATAAATGGCTATGTGAATACCTGCCTGCCGGACAACCTGGTCTGTCAACGCCTGTAAGCGTGGAAAGACTGAGCCAGATCCTGACATCCATCGGGCTGGAAGTAGAAGCGATCCATGAATATGAAGAGCTAAAAGGCGGCCTGAAAGGGCTGATCATTGGAGAAGTGCTGGAAACCAGTCCACATCCGAATGCGGACAAATTAAAGCTGACCAGCGTTCATATTGGTAACAATACCGTGCTGGATATCGTGTGCGGTGCTCCGAATGTAGCTGCGGGGCAAAAGGTAATCGTAGCTCCTGTAGGTACTACTATTTACCCGGCAAACGGAGATCCGGTTACTATGAAGCTGGCAAAGATCCGCGGGGTGGAAAGCCAGGGAATGATCTGTGCCGAAGATGAAATCGGACTGGGAACTGCGCATGATGGTATCCTGGTATTGCCGGCCGATGTAAAACCGGGAACTCCGGCAGCTGAATATTTCCAGAATTATTCGGATACGATCATTGAAATAGGCCTCACCCCTAACAGGATGGATGCGATGAGCCATTGGGGTGTAGCGCGGGATGTTTGCGCCTATCTTAGTCATCACGATAAAAAGAACCTGAAACTGCAATTGCCGGAAACCAGTCACTTTAAAGCGCCCAAAGTAAAAGCGCCGCTGGCCATCACGGTTGAGAATAAAAATGCCTGCCCAAGATACAGCGGCATCTGTATTGATGGCATTACTATAGCTGAGTCGCCTAAATGGCTGCAACATAAATTAAAAGCTATCGGACTGAAACCTATAAATAATATAGTAGATATCACTAATTTTATTCAATATGAGACCGGCCAGCCTTTGCATGCGTTCGATACGGACAGGATCAGGGGCCAAAAGGTGATCGTTAAAAACCTGCCTGCCGATACCCCGTTTGTGACACTGGACGGAAAAGAACGGAAACTGAGCGCAGATGACCTGATGATCTGTGATGCGGAAGGCGGTATGTGTATTGCCGGAGTTTTTGGTGGCCTGGATAGTGGAGTAACCAATAGTACGAAACGTATTTTTCTGGAGAGCGCCTGTTTTGACCCCGTAAGTATCCGAAAAACCTCTTTTCGCCATGGCTTAAGAACAGATGCAGCCACCCGTTTTGAAAAGGGAACAGATATTTCGGCAACCGTTCAGGTGCTGAAAAGAGCAGCTTCCCTTGTTACTGGAATTTGCGGTGGTGAGCTGTCTTCCGATATTTATGATCTTTATCCGGAACCACAGCCCAAAAAGGAGATCTCCCTGAAATACCATTACCTGAAAAAGCTGAGCGGCAAGAATTACCATCCGGATGCGGTTAAGGACATCCTTAAATCACTGGGTTTTGAAGTGGAAAAAGACAATATTGACGCCTTACTGATCAGTGTTCCTTATCACAAACCCGACGTAACTCTTCCGGCAGACGTGGTGGAAGAGATACTAAGAATTGACGGGCTGGATAATGTAGAAATCCCAACCTCTATAAAAATAACGCCTTCAACCGATGAAAATATTGATTCAGAATTAATTAAAGAAAAAATATCTTCTTTTTTGATTGGGCGTGGCCATAATGAGATCCTGACCAATTCTATTACCAATAAAGCCTATTACGCACAGGAAGAACTGGCTACGGTGGTAAAGATGAAGAACAGCCTGAGCGCAGAACTGAATATCATGCGCCCCAATATGCTGGAAACCGGTCTTGAGGTAGTTCAACATAATATCAACAGGAAAAACGAAAATTTAAGATTATTTGAATTTGGTAAAACATACAGTATCAATTCAAAAGGAAAATTTGAAGAACCTGAACATTTATGTATTTACCTTTCCGGACTGGAGCAGGTAGCCAGCTGGAAACAACCAGCTGTAAAATATGATTTTTATGCCCTGAAAGGGATCGTTGAAAACCTGCTGACGCTTACCGGTATCAGCAACCGCCAGTATGGAGAATTAAAAGAAGTCCATTTCCAATATGGCCTCGAAGTAAAATCCGGTCCCGCTGTTCTTGGCAAAATAGGCGCTGTCGATAAAGCGCTACTGGACCGTTTTGATATAAAGCAACCCGTATTTTTTGCTGATCTTAACTGGAATACTATTGTAAAAGCCGCGCTGAAATATAAAACACAGTTTGTGCCGGTGCCCCGCTTTCCGGCGGTACAACGGGATATAGCCATGGTTGCCTCTCTGGAGCTGCCTTACAGTTCTGTAGAAGCTGTTATACAAAAACTAAATTTAAAAAAATTACAATCCGTACAACTGTTCGACGTTTTTGTAAGTAATAAATTAGGAGCAGATAAGAAGTCGCTGGCTGTAAATTTTACGTTCCTGGATACAGACAAGACCTTAACGGATCAGGAAATTGACAGCTGGATGAAGAAGATCATGCAAAGTTTGGAAAGAGATTTGCAGGTAGAAATCAGAAAATGATCCCTTACCTTAAAAATAGCCAATAAAAATGTGCCAATGAGTCAGTTAATAGAAGATAGGATTAAACAGATACAGGATAAGCTGGTGCAGCTTTGCCGGAAAAATGCTGCCATTGAAAAAGAGAACAGTGCTTTAAGACAGGCCCTGGAAGAATCAAAAACTTCTGCTGAAGCCGCTGCCTCTAATATGGAAGCCATACAGCAGCAGCTGGATATTGCTAAATACGGAAATACGCAAATGAGTACAGAAGAGCGCAAAGCCTTTGAAAAAAGGATCAACGGCTACCTGAAAGAAATTGACAAATGCATTGCTTTGCTAAGCGTTTAACCAAAAAATTGAAACCATGTCTCAACAAGATAATCTGATCCCCGCCAATATAATGATCGCAGACCGGCATTTCCGTATAAAGGTAGAGCCCGCAGATGAAGAAACG
>DASVMC010000782.1:0-2882 GCA_036384555.1 Niabella sp.
CAACAGAGGCGCCCAGGGTATCAAAGTAATTGCGCAGCAGTATGTCTCCCAGACAATGGTACTCTTTGGTAACCAGCACCGCCACCTTTTTCTTTTTTGCATCGTTCATAAGAATACTGCTGTCCTGAGGAAGCACCTCCCTTAAACGTTGCTCCAGCTCGGCTCCCTGGAAAAAAGCTCCTGTTATTTCCAGCCTTAAATAAAACCGGTTCTCATCAACAGTCACGTATTCACGCATGGAAACAATATTATAACCTGCATCTGCCATTACTCTGGAAACGGATGCTACAAGCCCCACCTGGTCTGCACACTGTATTAAAATAATCATTTGCTAAAAATAAAACTATTTCGTTTTAAAAATGTTATTGTATTTTTCAATCTGGATTGCAATAGGTTTTGTATGGATTGTAGGAGCACTACTATTTCTTATGCGGGAACCGGTTTCTTTAGTAAACTGGTGGTTGATTATTTGAGCGGGAACGGGCAATTAAAACCGTTCTGCAATGAATTTCCCACTGATGCTGCCTTAAAAAATGCGATCGAAAGAAGAAAGGCATTTAAGCTGAACCGGCCATTGCTGGTGCAGGCATTAACAGAACAGTATACTTCGACCGCAACCGGTGAAAAAGTACAGGAACAGATCCGCCTGCTGCAAAAAGAAACGACCTTTACCATTGTAACGGCGCATCAGCCCAATATTTTTACAGGACCATTGTATTTTATTTATAAAATACTGCATGCTATTAAACTGGCTGCATATTACAAGCAATTGTTTCCCCAATATGATTTTGTGCCCGTTTATTATATGGGAAGTGAAGATGCCGACCTGGAGGAGCTGGGAGAGATTGTTGTAAATGGCGAAAGAATGGTATGGAATACGGACCAGACCGGCGCTGTGGGAAGAATGAAAACCGACCAGGCGCTACTGGAGCTGCTCAGCCGTATTGAAGCGCAGGTGGGCGTATTGCCTTACGGACCAGCTGTTATTGCACGGCTGAAAGCTTTCTATAAAGAAGGAGTGCCCATACAGGAAGCAACCCTGCAATTAGTGAATGACCTGTTTGGGGACTATGGCCTGGTAGTGGTGATCCCCGATAGTCCGCTTTTAAAATCGGTAGCAACGGATCTTTTTAAAGATGAGCTGTTGCATGGCCGGTCATCCGGGTTGGTAGCAGCAACCGCAGAGCAATTAACTGCTGCCGGATACAGGGTACAGGCGCATAGCAGGGAGATCAATTTATTTTACCTGACAGACGAAGGGCGGCACCGGATTGAGCGGGAGGGCGATCATTGGAAAGTAGTGGATACCCGCTATTCTTTTACAAAAGAGACGCTGCTAAAAGAAGTAGACGCCCATCCCGAGCGCTTTAGCCCCAATGTGATTTTGCGTCCTCTGTTCCAGGAAATGATCCTTCCCAATCTGCTGTTCATCGGAGGCGGGGGAGAGCTGGCTTACTGGCTGCAGCTAAAAAAGGTATTTGATCATTACACCGTACCGTACCCGTTATTGGTACTGCGGAATTCATTTCTCTTCATCAATCAGAAACAGAAGGACCTTCTTGAAAAATTAGATTTTTCTGTGCCGCAGCTGTTCCTGTCTTCCTTCGATCTTCAGAAGGTATGGGTTCAGGCTCATGCTGCCAATGATCCTGATGTCAGAAAAGCGGCAGCAGCACTGGCAGGGGTTTATGATGATCTTAAGAAACAGGCGGGGGCCATTAATGGTACCCTGATATCCCATATTACGGCACTGGAAACCATAGCGCAGAAAAAGATTACAGCGTTGGGAAAGAAAATGCTGCGTGCCGAAAAACGCAATCACCAGGACGCAATGCGTCAGATTGAACGATTGAAGAACCAGTTATTCCCCGGCGATAACCTGCAGGAGCGGGTAGAGAATTTCATTCCTTTCTATGCCTTATACGGTAAGGCCTTTATCGAAATGTTGTACAAACATTCCCTGGGCCTGGAGCAGGAGTTTGTAGTGCTGGAAGTAGCTTAATCAAACTGGTTAGGTAACCCCTTTGATTTTAGCTTTTCTGCCTTTTGCAAAACTTCTGTTTCCATATTCTGTTTATAATGAGCTATTCTTTCGGCAACAGCAGCGTCAGCAATTCCAATGATCTGCGCAGCTAGAATACCCGCATTCTTTGCGGCATTCAGTGCTACAGTGGCAACAGGCACCCCATTGGGCATTTGTAAAATACTCAGCACCGAATCCCACCCGTCAATAGAATTACTTGATTTTACAGGCACACCGATTACAGGCAGGGTAGTAACAGCAGCCACCATACCTGGCAGGTGTGCTGCGCCTCCGGCCCCTGCTATGATCGCTTTTAATCCTCGTTCCTTTGCTTTTTCAGCATAATGAACCATTCTGCGGGGGGTGCGGTGCGCAGACACAACCGTTATTTCATATTCGATACCCAGCTCTTTTAAAACGGCAGCTGCCGGCTCCATTACCGGAAGATCGCTGTCGCTGCCCATGATGATACCTATCTGTATTGCCATGCTGCAAAGAACGGTAAAAAGAATATATCGTCCGGCTGCATCAGCATATTTTTAAACAATCAGAGTATAAACAGGACAGAGCTATTGGCTTAGTGTTCCTCTGCCTCTCTTATTAAAATAAATGACTTATCAGTACCAGCGGTTGAGTCAATAACTTATGCATAGACCTAAAAATGATTTTGGAGCATTAAGAACTTTACATTTTTTGTAAAGTTTTTGTATATTTGTTTATGGTTTTAATTGAAATAAAGACCAGAAGAAAGAAAAAAATAAAGATAGCGCCTGTTGAGGAAGAAGATTATAAAATGCTGAGCAAAAAAAGGTTCTATTTTTCTTGGAAACCATTCAGACTCCTTAAGGAGGTAATAGTG
>DASVMC010000783.1:0-2074 GCA_036384555.1 Niabella sp.
ATGTAGATGCCCGGCTGGAAGCCCTGGGAGCCCACCGGATACTGCCGTTAAAGAAATGTGACGTGGATTATGAAGAAGATGCATTACATTGGCTGGATAATGTAGCGGCAGCTTTGCAGACAACTGCATCAGGCAGTCCCGCAGCACCGGCTGCTGCTGAAGCAAAACCTTCCGGAAAGAAATACTATAACGGCAGGGTCATAACCAACATCAATCTTAATGACAGAGGCTCAAATAAACAGACCTTTCATATTGAGATCGTAACAGAAGACCCTATTGATTACCAGCCGGGAGATGCCCTGGGCATTGTGCCCTCCAACAAACAGGAAATGATCAATAAGATCATTGGCATTACCGGTATTGATCCGGAAAAGGAAATTCAGACTGAAAAAATAAAGGCCAATGTGCGTGATCTATTAAGTCAGCACCTGAATATCTGTTACCTGTTGAAATCGACCGTAAAAAAGTTTGCCGAGCTGACCAATCAGCAAATTCCGGATACCAGAATGAGTCTTTATGACCTGCTGCGCATTTATCCGGTAAAAGATGCTGCTCAGTTTGAGGAAGTGATTAAGCTACTGACAGCACAATCACCACGATTGTATTCGATATCCTCCTCACCCAATGCGCACGGGGAAAATGAAATTCATATCACCGTTTCAAAAAACCAGTTTACGGTAGAAGACGAGGAACGTTACGGAGTATGCAGTGAATTCCTATCGGACCTGGACGAAGGCCATGAGATCGAGTTTTTTATTCAAAAGGCCCGGCATTTTAAACTTCCCGAAGAAAGCAAGGATGTGATCATGATCGGGCCGGGCACCGGCGTAGCACCTTTTCGCTCCTTCCTTGCAGAACGGGACGCTACAGGAGCCAGCGGCAAAAACTGGCTGTTCTTTGGCGAACAGCATTTTGTAACCGACTTTTTATACCAGACAGAGATCCAGAACTACCTGGAAACAGGCGTACTGAACAATCTTGACCTTGCCTTTTCCCGTGATACCGATCAGAAAGTATATGTACAGCACCGCGTTAAAGAAAAAGGAGCAGCGCTCCTGGAGTGGCTGAACAATGGCGCATACCTGTACATTTGCGGAGCAAAAGAGCCTATGTGCAAAGATGTAGAGGATACTTTTGTAGAATTATTCAAAGCAAAAGGAAAGTCAGAAGAAGAAGCACGGAATTACCTCGTTCAGCTGGAAGAAGAAGGAAGGTATTCAAAGGATGTATATTAATCAACAGCAAATGGATCATGGTTCATAACCGAACCTGAAACGTCAAACATGAAACTTGAAACGACAATATGAGCGAGAAAAATAATTTATCGGGAACGGAGAAAATAAAAATGGCCAGCCAGGGTTTAAGAGGCACGCTGAAAGAAAGCCTTACAGATGCCTATACCGGCAACATCCGGGAAGATGATCAGGCGTTGGTGAAATTCCACGGTATGTATATGCAGGACGACCGGGACCGCCGGGAGGAACGAAGCCGGAAAAAACTGGAGCCGCTTTACGCTTTCATGATCCGTTTACGGTTGCCCGGAGGATTTATGACACCGGAGCAATGGATCGGGCTGCACCACGTTGCAGGAAAGTATTCCACAGGCACTATAAAAATCACTACCCGCCAAACCATCCAGCTGCACGGTATACTAAAATCAAACGCCAAGCCAACGATCAGTGCGTTTAATACCATGCACCTGGATTCTATTGCTGCCTGCGGCGATGTAAACAGGAACGTAACCTGTGCGTCACATCCAAAAGAGTCACCGCTACACGAAGAAATTTATCAGTTTGCGCGCGAGATCAGCGCCCACCACCTTCCCAAAACACGCGGCTATTATGAAGTATGGATGGATGCCGAAAAATTAGCGGACACTACTGAAGAAGATCCTTTGTACCAGGATCGTTACCTGCCGCGGAAATTCAAGATCAGCATCGCCATTCCTCCCAATAATGATGTAGATGTATTTATCAATGATCTGGGGCTTATTGCCATTATAGAAGATGGTGTGCTAAAAGGATACAACTTTGCGGCCGGGGGTGGCCTTGGTTCCACACACGGTAATGCAGCT
>DASVMC010000784.1:0-5144 GCA_036384555.1 Niabella sp.
GTCTGTGATTACAGGCTGTTTTGCATCAAACATGACGCCTACGGTTCTCAGATCCGGTTCTGCCAGCTCATCATTGTATGTAAAACTGATCAGTTGGCCATCGGGGCTCCAGCAATGCGAATGCGTACCTCCTCTTAATGCGCCTGCTGTATACGGGAAGGTTACATCCCGTGCGTCCATAAAAACAGGTTTAAAAGGGGCCGCCAGATCAATGGCAACACCGGTTCTGCGGGTAAATCCATAGGGCTTTTCCCTGCTGGCATTTGGTAACCCATGAATAAACAGCACTCTGTCCGCTACCGGGCTGAAGGAAGCGGCACCTACACCCGGTCCGTATTGTGTAGGCGCTTTTGTTTGATAAATAATTTTCTCCTCCCCGGTTTTCAGATGAACGATCCCTATCTGTGAGGTCTGGCCGATTGCCGTATCATCATTCCTGCCGTCAAAGACGATCCACTGTCCGTCTTTAGAAAAGACACCGTTATGGTGCAGGGTATGGCCCTGTGCCGTATGGGTTAACTGCACAACTGTCGTTTCCTTCTTACCGGTTCCACAGCCATTAATAATCATATAAATCATTATACAAATCAGAAACAGGTTCCTGTTAAAAATCATTATTCTTTATTTATTTCAGCGTCCTGAAATCCCTGATCCGGTGAAAGGTCAGGTAATTTGCATCATGGTTGTTATGGGCCTCTTCTTTACCATCAAAATAAGCGGTCCTGGAAAGCACGATCATATCGGCCCCGTCAAATAACCAGTCTACATACTGGAAACCATGTTTCAGCACATCCGGATGCTCCAGAATCACCTTTACATCCTGCCAATGCAGCAGATCGTCCGATTTGCGAAGCATTAGCACATTCCGGAAAGATGCAGGATTGCCGGTTGGATTCTGCTTCTGATACCGCTCCGGGATTGCATTGACCAACGTATAATAGTACTGAGAAATGCTGTCGTACTTTACCACGAATTTCTTGCTTCCCCCATCAAAGGGAATAAATCCGGTTGCGGGGTCAAAGCTCAGCTGTTTTCCATCGGGGGATATAGCAACCATTGCCGCCTTTTCTGCCAGACTGCTCCTGTCATCCACCCTCAGCATGTCCCACATCCTGCCCTTTTTATCTACCACAAAGTTCCCTTCCAGCCAGCCTCCAAAATTGCCGTTCAGATAGGTACTGTCATAATACAGAACACTTGTTGTACTCCACGACTTTGCATTTAACAGATCTGCATCTACAGCGGCCGACATTACCATAGCACCATAGCGCTTCCCCCATTGCAGCACCGGGCCATGCGCTGTTTCCATGGGCCGCCATAAACGGCCTTTATATTCAATAACGGGCATGGGCGCACAATGAAACATACCCTGCAACAACAACCCATTATCTACCCCGGTCGGTTTTGTCCACGTAGCGCCTCCATCTTCAGAACGGCGGATCAATACCGTACCGTGATGCCGGTCCGGCCCCATCAGGTACAGTTTCCCTTTATTCACAAACAGGCTGGACCAAAATGCCCCGGAGATTTCACTTACCGCCTTCCACGTTCTTCCTTTATCGGATGAGCGGAAAACCTTTGTCCGGGCCTGTACAAATTCTGAACTGCCTGGTCCGAAAAGATCGTGAGAAGCAACATAATCCCCGTTGGGAAGCACGGTCATACTGGGCGATCCGATATATTGTTTACTGCCGGCCGGACTGTAATCTACAATTGTACCGGGTACCTGCTGTGCAACGGCGATGCTGCCTGTCAGCAGCCATAAGCCTATCATTATATACTTCTTCATTGGTAGTATCATCCTGTTTAAAGCATTAAAAAATCAGACAACGATGGTAAGACTATCCCCAATCAAACGATGAACGGAAGTTATCCTTTATATCGGAATAATTGCCAGAATCAAAAACAAAAATTGCCTGCTATCAGTACCCTTCGTTCTGGATCAATAAAGGATCGGAATCCATAACAACCTGTGGAATTGGAAAAAGAACATGAAATGGCTTTGCGGTCACCTTACCCCTGGCTACTGCTCCGGATATAAATTGATCCATTCTGATCAGGTCCATTCTGCGATGTCCTTCAGAATAAAATTCCCATCCGCGCTCCTTTAATATATGATCGCGCAAAGCTTCTTTAGAGGCTACATCGCTCAACTTTATGTTTTCCAACCCGGCCCTGTTGCGTACTTCGTTGATCAGGTCCAGGGCTTCCTGAACAGGCCCCTTCAGCTCATTCAGCGCTTCAGCCCTGGAGAGCAGTATGTCTGCATAGCGAATTTCGGGAATATCATTTCCATGGGATGCGCCCTGGGCATTCGGGTCCGGCAGGTATTTAAAAGAGCGGATATTATCGCTTCCCAGAAGCGATACCGTTTGACCGGAATTGTTAATATAAGAAGTTACCAGCAGGTTGCGGCGTTTATCCCCGGCTTCAAATGAATTATAAAAAGCATCATAAATCCGGAACTCGTTAGGCCAGTTTACGTAAGTGGAAAGGAATTTAACGCCCAGCGCCGGAGCCTCCGCAAAATTATCCGGGAACGAAGCATTCATCCAGCTATTGGCTGTAGCCCGGTCACTGCTGGCGAACGCAGGCCGCACCCATATATATTCGTCGTTACGCTCATTGGCCACGCTAAACATGTTTTGATAATCTGCAAAGAGTTGGTAATGGAACTGGCTCATGATTTGCCCGGCGACATCTGCACACTGCTGCCATTGCTTGGTGTTCAGGTAAAATTTACAAAGAAATGCCAGTGCAGCAGCTTTATGAGCTCTGCCGTAGGGAAGCTTTCCGCCGGGGTCGGGCAATAAAGAAGCTACATCCTTAAGCTCTGCTTCAATAAACTGCTTCATTTCATCCGCTGTAGCTCTTTTTAACTGCAGATCCATAGTCGCTTCAGTACGTAAAGGCACAGGCCCAAAGAAAAAATAAAGTTTATAATAGCTGATCGCCCGCAAAAAACGGAACTCCGCTTTGTAAGCGTCTCTTGCCTGGGAAGTAATTGGCACTGCATCAATGCTGTTTAATAACAGGTTAGCGTCACGGATGGCCTGGTAAGGCGCATCCCAGTTATTGCCGATAAAATCGATAGTGGGGTCCCAGGAAAAATTGATGAAATTCCTGGCATCTCTTTCCACATTATCTCCAGATTGATACAGGATATCGGTAGTCCATTCCTGCGGGGCGATAACATAAATAGAATTATTCGTATTCATATTGGCAGCCCGGGCATAGGCATCATTCAGTAATGATTTGATTCCATCTTCTGTGTTCAGGAAATTTTCGGGCGCCAGCTGCGAATATATTTTCTCTTCCAGGAATTTTTTACAGGAAGAAAACGAAAGTAATACCACAGCACTTAGCACCATCATATAAATTCTTCTTTCAGGCATCATAACTTCAGTTTTTTTTAGATTAAAGATCAATAGTTACACCGGCCAAAAATGTTTTTGCAGATGGGTACGCGTTCCAGTCTATACGGAAATTAGCTCCTCCATACGGATTCAATGCCGGATCATACCCGGTATAATTGGTAAGCGTCCATAAATTTTGTCCGGATAAGTATACGGTGATTCCCCTGACAACTCCTTTTTTCAACGGGACCGAATAACTTAACCGGACGGTATTCAATCTTAAATAGGAAGCATCCTCCACCGTATAAGAATTGACCGTTTTCTGTCCCTGTGCATTGGGAGTAACAAAAGAAGGATAAACAGCAGAAGGTGCCGTTTCTGTCCACCTGTTTATCAGAGGTTCTGCCAAGCGGTTACGTTTCAGGTTGGCGGGAAAATAAGTATCTACCATATTATTATTGAGCATAGACGCTCCTTTTACCCCTTCCCAAAAAAAGTAAAGCTGAAAATTTTTATAGCCGAAAGTACTGGTGAAAGACCCTATCATATCCGGAAATGATTTCCCGATGATCACCCGGTCATCTGCGTTTACTACCTGATCGCCATTCACATCATGAAATTTGAGGTCCCCGGGGTGCACATTGTCTTTTGTTTTTGAAAAATCATCATCCTTTTGCCAGACACCATCAATGATATAGCCATAAAATGCGTTAACCGGCTGTCCTACTTCTGTTATTGCTATCTGCGAAGTTGAACCGGCGCTTCCCGAAATTATATTGGGGATCCCTCCTAAATCCAATACTTTATTCTTTAACGTATTGAAGGCAGCACTGGCATTCCAGGAAAAAGGACCCGTCAGAATATCGCCCGTTAACATGATTTCAAAACCGGTATTACGCATGCTTCCTGCGTTGCTCAGCATTGTTGAAAAGCCTGTTGAGCGGGGAATAGGCAGGCTCAGCAGCATATCCCTGGTGGTTTTCGCATACCATTCCAGGCTACCGGATAACCGGTTATTGAGCACACCAAAATCAATACCGATGTTTAACTGTTCCGAACTTTCCCATTTCAGATCAGGGTTGGCTATGCGGGCAGGCGCAATCGATGTTACCTGTACATTGTCAAATACCGTTTTTAATCCTGTTCCGAAAGTTGACATCGATTGATAATTCCCGATTTCCTGGTTTCCTGTCACCCCCCAGCTGGTCCTTAATTTTAAATTATTGATGGCAGTTATATTTTTTAAGAACGGCTCTTCGTTCACTTTCCATCCAAGGGCCACTGAAGGGAAGTAACCGAATTTATTATTCTTCCCAAACCTTGAAGAGCCGTCAATCCTCATGGAACCTGTCAGCAGGTATTTATTATTGAATATATAGTTAATACGGCCTAAATACGAAAGCAGGCTGTTCTCACTCTTGCTGCTGGAGTTGACAGCCGCCGCGGGATTCCCGAGCGCCAGATTATTTGTACCAACTGCATCTGAAGGGAATCCCCTGCCCTCTGCCGTTGCTTCATCCTCTATAAATCGCTGCCCCGTCATACCCACAACTGCGTTGATGGAACTATTCTGCAGCTCCTTTTTATAATTTAATGTGCCTTCCACAAGGTAATTGCTGTTTTTGCCGTTGATGATGCTGGCTATTCCACCGGCGGCCGCACCATCAATAGTCAATCGTCCTATATAAGTATCCCTGCGCTGATTAATAATATCTCCTCCTATATTCAGTTTGGCAGAAAATCCTTTAAAGAAAGAATATTCTCCATAAACAGTTCCGAAAGTCCTGT
>DASVMC010000785.1:0-2063 GCA_036384555.1 Niabella sp.
TATGTGAAAGAAACCATCTTTGATCCGTTAGGCATGTCGCATACTTTCATCTACACGCCCGCTGCAGATAGCGGGAATGTGATCATGTCCTATAAACCATCGGGAGCGCTTTGGGTCAATGATATTTTTGATAATACCTACGGGGATAAAAATGTATACAGTACCCCTGAAGACATGTTTAAATGGGACCGGGCGCTTTATAACCCGAATTTTATCCGGCAGTCCCTGCTGATGGATACAGCCTATCAGCCACACAGCCACGAAAAGCCATCTATACATAACTATGGCTTAGGCTGGCGCATGCTTAACCTTCCTAATGGTAAAACGGTGATCTATCATAATGGAAAATGGCACGGCTTCACGCCTGCTTTCGGCAGGCTGATTGATGAGCAGGCTGTGATCATTATCCTGGGAAATAAGATGAACTCCAACATGTATAATATGGCACGGAAAGCGTACGACTTCTTTGGAGATTATATGCAAAACAAAGTAGGCAGCAGCGAAGAAGAGGGAGAAGCCAGATCCGCTGCGGCAATGCCGATGCCTGTGTCAAAACTAAAACCGGGCAAACCAAAACCTCGAACCGCTGCCAAAGCGGCCCCGGCTCATAACCGCCGGCCGGCAAAAGCAACTGTTCAAAAAAAGAACACTCCCGCAAAGAAAACGCACACCGCAACTAAAAAAACGTCAAAGAAAAAATAAGACTTCAGCAGCTGTACCAGGGCACAGGCTTGCTGAACACGGATTCAGATAAATTTCCGGCAAACAATGCCTGCTAATTTTTTCATTAGTATCTTCGCGCACTTATGAAATATCATGATGAAATTATGCACAGGCGCACTTTTGCGATCATCAGTCACCCGGATGCAGGTAAGACAACCCTGACGGAGAAGTTCCTCTTATTTGGTGGCGCCATTCAGGTTGCAGGTGCGGTAAAAAGCAATAAAATCAAAAAATCGGCTACTTCTGACTTTATGGAAATTGAGCGGCAGCGGGGTATATCTGTTGCTACTTCAGTAATGAGCTTTGAGTATAAGAACATCCAGATAAACCTGCTGGATACACCCGGTCACAAAGATTTCTCGGAAGATACTTTCCGAACCTTAACAGCTGTAGATAGTGTTATTCTTGTTGTAGATAGTGTGAATGGTGTGGAAGCACAAACGCGCCGGCTGATGGAAGTAACCCGGATGCGGGACACGCCGGTGATCGTTTTTATTAATAAGATGGACCGGGATGGTAAAAACCGGTTTGACCTTTTGGAAGAGATCGAAAACGAATTGAACATTGCCCTGCACCCGATGACCTGGCCTATTAACAGCGGAAAAGACTTTAAAGGCGTGTATAACCTGTATGATCAAAACATCCGGCTCTTTACGGCAAATACCAGGGCCGATGAAGAGGATACCCTGAACATAACAGATATCAATGACCCTGCTTTGGATAAAAAAATCGGTGCAAGCGACGCTGCAATTTTAAGAGAAGATGTAGAACTGGTTGACGGAGTAAACGGCGCATTGAATGTACCGGATTATCTTGCAGCAAAGGTTTCTCCCGTATTTTTTGGCAGCGCCATTAATAACTTTGGAGTAAAGGAAATGCTGGATACCTTCATCCGCATCGCTCCTACTCCTAAAAGCCGGGAAACGACAAAACGGATGGTAAACGTTGAGGAAGACAAACTAAGCGGATTTATCTTTAAAATACATGCCAACCTGGATCCCAAACACCGGGACCGGATTGCATTTTTCAGGGTTTGTTCAGGGAAGTTTGAGCGTAATAAATATTATCACCATGTACGGCTGGATAAAGAATTGCGTTTCAGCAACCCCTATTCCTTTATGGCACGCGATAAAAGTATTATACAGGATGCATACGCAGGCGACGTGGTTGGTTTATTTGATACCGGTAATTTCAAGATCGGAGATACCCTTACAGAAGGTGAAAACTTTTATTTTACCGGCATTCCTTCCTTTTCCCCGGAAATATTCAAGGAGGTGATCAACAAGGATCCTATGAAGACCAAGCAACTGGAAAAAGGATTATTGCAATTAACAGATGAG
>DASVMC010000786.1:0-4975 GCA_036384555.1 Niabella sp.
ATGCGGGGTGCAGAGGCCGTTTCTTCTTATACTTCGCTGCCCAGGCAGGAAGCGTTTAATATCGAATACTGGCTGCTGGAAGAAGCAAAATTACAACGGATGCCGAAGCCGAAGCCGTTGAGTGGCCGTATTGCATTGATCACCGGAAGCGGCGGGGGCATCGGAAAAGCGATAGCCCGGAAATTTGCGCAGGAAGGGGCTTGTGTGATCATTAATGACATTAACCAGGAGCGTATTGATGAAACGACCGCCGAATTTCAGAAGGAGTTTGGTAAAGATGCGGCAGCGGCTGTTGTGCTGGATGTAACCAATAATGATTCCATAAAATCAGCAATAGATAAAGCGGTACTGGCTTTTGGCGGAGTGGATATTATTGTAAACAACGCCGGGATCAGTATTTCAAAATCAATAACAGAGCATTCCATTGAAGAATGGGATCGCCTGTATGATATTTTAGTAAAAGGACAGTTCATGGTTTCCAAACAAGGCGTAGCAGCGATGCGGAAGCAGGATATGGGGGGAGATATCATTAACATTGTCTCTAAAAACGCGGTTGTTGCAGGACCCAATAATGCAGGATATGGCTCTGCAAAAGCAGCGCAGGCGCATTTATCGCGGTTACTGGCTGCAGAGCTGGGAGGTGATAAGATCCGGGTGAATAGCGTAAACCCCGATGCAGTGATCGCTAATTCCAATATCTGGGCCGGAGGCTGGGCCGAAGGGCGGGCGAAAGCCTATGGTATAACCGTAGAGGAGTTACCAGCCTACTATGCAAAGCGTACGCTCATGAATGAAATGATTCTTCCGGAAGATATTGCCAATGCCTGTTTTGTATTTGTAAGCGGATTGCTGAATAAATCGACAGGAAATGTGCTGAATGTAGATGGTGGGGTAGCGGCGGCTTTCCTGAGGTAAAAAGGTCTTCATATAACAAGCAATACAAGAGTTGATGATTGTCTAATCGGTCAACTCGTTTTTTTAACCTGTTTAAAAAAGCAGGTTCAGTAAACCGGCTTTGATGTTGTATATTTATCAGGGCCTTAATTGTTGATTGAAAAAATACTTTTATGTTATTAACGAAATTGCAGCTGGAGCAGCATAACGAAGCATTATTAAAACAACATCAGCGGGGCCTTGAATTTGTTGCGGGTAACGTTCCCGACGCGGCTGCTGTTATAAAAAAATTAATGGATTTTCAGGTAGCGATCCCTTCCTGGGCCCTGGGAAACGGCGGTACGCGTTTCGGCCGGTTTGTCGGAAGAGGCGAACCCGCAACCCTGGAACAAAAGATGGAAGATGTGGGACTGTTGCACCAGCTCAACAGATCAAGCGGGGCCATTTCCCTGCATATCCCGTGGGATATTCCAAAAGATGCGGGCGCGTTGAAAGAACTGGCCACGCAGCTGGATCTGAAGTTTGATGCGATGAACTCCAACACTTTCCAGGATCAGCCGGATCAAAAACTGAGTTATAAGTTCGGGTCACTACAGCATGTAGACAACGCTGTTCGTCAGCAGGCAATTGATCACAACATAGAAGTGATCAAATATGGAAAGGAACTGGGCGCTGAAGCCCTTACGGTATGGCTGGCTGATGGTTCCTGTTTTCCCGGGCAGTTGAATTTCCGGAAAGCGTTCAGCAATACATTAGACAGTCTTGGCGCTATTTATGATGCATTACCCGATAACTGGAAAGTATTTGTAGAGTATAAAGCCTATGAGCCGAACTTCTATTCCACTACTGTTGGAGATTGGGGGCAATCCTATTTGTATGCAAGTAAACTGGGTGATAAAGCCTATACGCTGGTAGACCTGGGGCATCACCTGCCCAACGCTAATATCGAACAGATAGTGGCGTTGCTCTTAAACGAGAAAAAACTCGGCGGCTTCCATTTTAATGATAGTAAATATGGCGATGATGATCTTACCGTGGGAAGCATCAAACCCTACCAGCTTTTTCTTATTTTTAAAGAACTGGTGGAAGGAATGGATGCCCGTGGCATGGATCATACAAAAGACCTGGGCTGGATGATTGATGCCAGTCATAATGTAAAAGATCCGCTGGAAGACCTGCTGCAAAGCGTGGAAGCGATCAATATCGCCTATGCGCAGGCGTTGTTAGTGGATAATACAAAGTTGCTGGCTGCGCAACAAAATAATGATGTGGCGCTGGCACAGGAAATTCTTCAGGGTGCTTACCGGACCGATGTGCGGCCGTTACTGGCCGAAGCAAGACTGAAAGCCGGTGCGGCGCTGGATCCTATTGGTTTATTCCGGCAGCTGAAAGTACGGGACCAGTTAGTGAAGGAGCGCGGAGCGCATGCGGTGGCTACAGGGTTGTAATGCAAATGGTCAATATCAGGTAGCAGGTTGGAAGACTGAAGAGTGACTGCAGACAATTGAATACGGAGAGCCGGGCGATAGGATATGGTCTATGACTCATCCCGCTCCCGGTTGTCCATTCTGAAATCTGATAACTCAAATCTCAAATTTCGATTCTAAATATAAATGAGTGCGATTCCCGGAATAGCGGTTTTTGATATTGGTAAAACCAATAAAAAATTTTTTTTCTTTGATGAGGATTATCAGATCGTAGAGGAAGATTGCCGGTCCTTTGAAGAAACAGTTGATGAAGATGGTTTTGCCTGTGATGACATCCATTTGCTGACAAAATGGGTAAAGGATAAACTGGCTGTTAAATTAAGAGATCCCCGTATAAAAATAAGGGCCGTTAATTTTTCTACGTATGGTGCCAGCTTTGTACACCTGGGAGCTTCTGGTCAGGCCATTACTCCATTGTATAACTATTTGAAGCCTTTTCCCAAAGAACTGGAGGCCGCTTTTTATGCAAAATACGGAGGTGCAGATTTATTTGCAACAGAAACCGCATCTCCTGTTCTGGGCAACCTGAATTCAGGACTGCAACTTTACCAGATAAAGGAACAGAACCCCGCACTCTTCCGGCAGATAAAAACTTCCCTGCACCTGCCCCAATACATGGGCTACCTTATTCATGGAAAATTGTTTTCAGATATTACCAGTATTGGTTGTCATACAGCATTATGGAATTTTCGGGAAAAGGGCTACCACCGCTGGGTTGCAACGGAAGGTATTGATCAGAAGCTGGCTCCTGTGTTTTCATCGAAAGACACAATTGAAGCTGTTACTGACGGACAATCAGTAAAATGTGGTGTGGGCTTGCATGATAGCTCTGCTGCTTTTATCCCTTATATGCAGGTGATCAAAAAGCCCTTTTTGCTGTTGTCTACCGGAACCTGGTGTATATCAATGAATCCGTTTAACAAAGCCCCTCTTACAATAGAGGAATTGAAGCAGGATTGCTTGTCCTATCTTACTTACGAAGGGACGCCTTTAAAATCATCAAGACTATTTGCGGGCAATGAACATGAACAGGAAGTGCGGAAACTGGCGGATCATTTTCAGGCAGATCCCGCCTGTCTGCATGCTATCCGGTACGATCCTGCTCTACTGGCGGATGCACCGGATAATGAACCTGCTGCCGGATTCCGGTTCTCAGATGGAGCAACGATAGAGAAAGCATATCATGAACTAATAGCCTGCCTGATACAAAAACAAAAAAAGGCGACCCGATTGGTGTTAAGTAATTCACCGGTAAAACAGCTGTATGTTGACGGAGGGTTTGCCCGCAATGAAATCTTTATGAACCTGCTGGCAAAGGCTTTTCCGGAGCTGGAAGTGTATGCTGCATCTGTATCTCAGGCTACTGCTGTTGGTGCAGCGCTGGCCATCCATGCTGCCTGGAATACGAAAGAAAAAATTGATCACCTGGTAGAGGTGAAAAGATACCAGCCTTAAAAAAGGACATAATTGCCACGAATGCATGGATCTTTTGGTAGCATTGAACTATTGCAGGGAATATCAGCGAGGCAACCGCTCTCTTAGCAGACCATAGACCCAGGTACCGGCAATGGCGCTTAGCAAGGTGATCAGAACGACGGTAGCACCTGTTCCAACCTGAGCAAACAGCGGACCGGGGCAAGCTCCTGTAAGTGCCCAGCCGGCGCCGAAGAGCAGGCCACCGATGATTTGTCCTTTGTTGAATTTTTTAGGCTGGAGTACTATTTTTTCTCCGCTGATGGAACTGATATTGAATTTTTTGATCAGCCAAACAGAAAGAATCCCCGTAAGCACTGCGCTGCCGATCACACCGTACATATGAAAAGATTGCAGGCGGAACATTTCCTGAATGCGGAACCAGCTGATCACTTCCGCCTTCGTCAGCACAATACCAAAAATAATTCCTGCAACCAGGAATTTTATATTGGAAGACCATTTTGCCGGCACCGCTGCAGCCGCTGTTGTACTGAATTCGTCCTGGTCCTGAACAATTGGGGGCTTTTCTTTTGCGCTCATTTTCTGTATTTCAGATTTATAAAGAAAGGATCCACGGAAGTACCAGGTTGGCCACCAGGAAACCTCCGAGCATAAAACAAATAGTAGCTACCAGAGAGGGCCATTGTAAATTGGACAGGCCCATAATTGAATGACCGCTGGTACAGCCACCCGCATATCTTGTGCCGAAACCAACCAAAAAACCACCCACAACTATCAGTAATATTCCACGTATGGAGCATAGGGAATGCCAGCTGATTATCTCCCGGGGAACGAGGCTGCTGTAATCGTGAATGCCATATTGTGCAAGGTCGGCGACCAATTGAGGGGCCACCTGCACTGGCTCAGGGCCGGTAAGCAAACGGGCGGCAATAGCACCGCCGGTTAAAATTCCCAGAACAAAAAACAGGTTCCAGCGTTCTTTCCTCCAGTTATAATGAAAAAAAGGTATTTTGGAAGGAAAGCAGGCCGCGCAGATATGCCTTAGCGAAGAACTGATGCCCAGCTGCTTATTACCCAGGAGCAGCAGCGCCGGAACCATGAGGCCAAGGAGCGGCCCGGCAATATACCAGGGCCATGGTTGCGTTATAAATGCAGGCATA
>DASVMC010000787.1:0-2879 GCA_036384555.1 Niabella sp.
ACATCAGGACGGCATTTTACCCGGTCATTATGATATGCGTTTTGCAAAGCCCCTGGATGAGGAGCTGCTGCATGAGATCTGCGAAAAATATCCAAAATTGGTCACTGTAGAAGATGGAACGGTTATAGGTGGTTTTGGAGCTGCTGTTTTAGAGTTTATGGCACGGCACGGGTATAAGAACGAAGTGCGCATCCTGGGCATCCCTGATCATATTGTAGAACACGGCACTCCACGGGAATTGCAGCGGGAATGTGGTTTTGATGCCGAAGGCATTTTGCAAACAGTACGCCAAATGATGAATGAAAAGCTGATCGTTACTGAAGGCAGCATTGCTTCCTGAACCGGCACGGTGCTATACCTTTTTCATTGACCGGGCGCAGGTTCAACCATAAAGAACTGCGGGGCAGGTACCAATCAGGGCTAAAAAAACCTTTTGCCATACCGGGTTTATTCCGGCATTTAGTAATAACGCCAGTTGGACAAAAGCAAAAAATAAAACCACATAGCTATATAGAATAACGTATTGTTTCGGTAAATCCTATGCTGCGGTTGGTAAGGCATTGATCATCAGCTGTTTGATTATTGAGGTCGCATTGAATACTAGCTGCTTGCCAACATGCTGACCTGCAATCACCAGTAGGCCGGCCTGCACTGTTCAGGTCTACTTTACAGCAATTACTCCCGGTCATTTATTGATCCACTTTTTCCTTCGGGGAAGCGGACAGGGACGGTTTCTTTTTAGTATCAGGAGTTACGGGCTCTATACGGTTCTGCAGAGTGTCAGGTACGGGCTTTTTTGTCGAGTCCGGTACCGGCATTTGCTGCATTATTCGTTTTTGTTGGGCTTTCCGCCGTGCATTCCTGAAGAGCTCACCGAGGGTATCAAATTCTTTGCGGAAAGAGATGCCTACCCCGGACCGCTTTAGCTTTGCAGCCCCGGTGTTGGAAGCAGTAAGATAATCCAGGTTTTCCCTGTAGAACAAATTCAGACGGATACTTCCGCTGGTGTTCAGTAGCCATTCTGCCGTTACATCCGGAAGAAATTGGACGGATTGCTGTATCGTAGAAGCAATCGGCACTTCCATAGAACTGCCCAGGGAAATTACAAAACGATCTTTAAAGATCGGTACCAGTATAGCGCCGTTTACATTAGCCTGATTGATCTCAAAATTGTTTGTCGGCATATTCAGAATACTCCGATTATACACGGAACCGCTGAATACCACACTGACATTAGACCCAAGGATCTTGGTAAGTTCGCTATTGAGTTTTTTATTGATCTCATTAAAAAAGAGACCGGATAAACTGGAAATGGTGTTATAGGTGAATTCATTTACGGTGCTGCCAAAGTTTGATCCTGTTTCAGGAGGAGCAAAGCTGTTGAACACAATCAGGTAGGTGACCTGCCGGGTGACTTCGGTCTGATTGCTTTCTATTTGCTGCAACATATTGGTTACATTGAAATCATTTTTATATTTACTGTTAGGGTCCAGCTCCAGCTGGAATTTAAAATCCGGCTTAAAGAGATGCCCCGTTAATTGCGTAATCACATACACATTTTCACGGGTGCTTGCATAGCTCTGATCGATCTGGAACTTGGCCAGCGGAGCGAAACTTACCCGTTCAGCCTTGTACTGCGCCTCAATATTCATATTGGCGTTCAAAGGATCCCCGTTCCAGGATATATAATTCTCCCCGCCTTTTTTTATTTCAAATGGTTTTTTAAAGAAGGACTGGAAGGTATAATTATAGCTTCCTTCATCAATATCCAAACGCCCTTTTATAGAAAGCGGTTCATTGGTCCCGGAACGTACGTTCAGCGAACCCGATCCCCGGCCTTTTATTTCATCACCGGTAAGGTTGTCCATTACAAACTTCATTTCTACTTTCGGGTTGGCCGTAATGTCCAGGTCATAGGTTACATTGTTCTGTTTCTTTTTATAGATGCTGTCCGACATTGCTTCCCCGTATTTGCGCTCTACCAGCCAATCCGGCATCTGATCCGCCTTGCTGTTGCTGGATGCAATAGTAAATGCGCTTTCATCACGGTAAGAAGCAATAGCATCAATTTTCATATACACATTGTCCTCCGGTCCAACCAACGCAAAGGAACCGGTTGCTTTTACATTGCCATAAAAAACCTTGTTGTCACTGTACGTAGTATTTAATACCTGAACGGGTTTATTGTTGGCGGCATCTGATGTGCCTGGCTTACGGGTAGATACGTTCAGGTCAAAGAACATATTTTTAAACCCGCTGTGGGTAATGCTTCCCATTACGTAAACAGGGTTCTTTGTTACCGTGTCTTTCAGCACAATGCCATCAAGGTTGATCTCATTTTCCTTTAATTCAATTTCATTATCATCTATAGAATAAAAGCATTGGGTAAAGTTGACTCTTAGTCCTGCCTTGTGCAGCCGGCCCTTTCCTACAATGCTCAGCTGGTCAAAAGGACCTTTAAGATCAAATTTTCCCGTTATTTCTCCTGTCATATCAGAGAACAGGAAGCCGAGGAACCGGTTAATGTATTTCAGATCAAAATTGCTGGCATCCAGTGAAATAATATTGTTCGCCTGACTTTCTTCATTTTTCAGGAAAAGGTGCACGTTATAGGCCAGATCCTTTTTCTGTGGATTCAGGGTGCGGCCATTAACCATCAGTTCCATGGTAGGCAGGTCAAAGATCACTTTGGCAGACAGATCTCCAATAGAATCATTATCCAGCCGGATGGCCCTGCCCATAAAGTTATCAGAGGTGATCTTCAGGTTTTTACCCGGATTTTCCAAAAGGAAGTCCCCGGAAATCAACCCTTCCAGGCGATTATTGGGAACAAGGTATTTTGAAATGTCGCCCAGATTAATATCCTTTAAAGTGATGGC
>DASVMC010000788.1:0-5069 GCA_036384555.1 Niabella sp.
TCAGGACCCGCAGGGAAGCAATACCAAAGCAGGAATCACCAATTATGACGATCTGTATGCTGATATCCTTTTATGGCTGCGCATGGGATGGATTGATTATGTAACTCCCCAGCTTTACCGCGAAATAGGTGATCACCTGATCCCCTATGAAACAATGGTAGACTGGTGGGGCAAACATAGTTACGGACGCCATGTGTACATTGGTCATGGCGTTTACCGTTATTACGAAAACAGCAATACCAACTGGAGAAAACCCTCTCAGATCCCTGACCAGATAAAAATTTTGAGAACAAATCCAAGGATACAGGGAAGTGTTTATTTTAACAGCAGAAGTTTTGATAAGAACCCAGCAGGCTGGAACGACTCGTTAAGAAATAATTATTACCGGTTGCCGGCAAAAATCCCGCCAATGCCCTGGTTACCGGTAAAACCTATTAGTTGAATAAAAAACGGCAGATTAATATATAATCTGCCGTTTTTTATTCTATTCTTCTCTTTAAAATTCCACACTCTTCGGTGTGCGTGGAAATGGGATCACATCCCTGATGTTGCTCATACCGGTTACAAACTGGATCATCCGCTCAAAACCAAGGCCAAATCCTGCATGCGGAACCGTTCCAAAGCGGCGCGTATCCAGGTACCACCAAAGCTCTTCTTCCGGAATACCCATTTTTTCCATTTTTTCCTGCAGCACGCTCAATCGCTCTTCCCGCTGAGAACCACCAACAATTTCCCCGATGCCCGGTGCCAGGATGTCCATTGCTGCCACCGTTTTGCCATCTTCATTCATGCGCATATAGAAAGCCTTGATGGAAGCGGGATAATTCATAAGAATGACCGGTTTTTTAAAATGTTTTTCTACCAGGTACCGTTCATGCTCACTTTGCAGATCCATGCCCCAGCCGGTAACAGGATACTGGAATTTCTTTTTCTTATTGTAATTACTTTCTTTTAAAATATCAATTGCCTCTGTATAAGTAAGTCGTTGAAAATCGTTATTCAGCACAAATTCCAGTTTTTCAATCAGCCCCAGCTCGCTACGTTTATCCTGTGGCAATTGTTTTTCCTCGTCTGCCAGGCGCTGGGCAAGAAAGTCAAGATCCTCTCTGTTGTTTTCCAGTACATACCGGATAATATATTTAATAAATTCTTCGGCAAGGTTTGCATTATCATCCAGGTCACAAAAAGCCATCTCCGGTTCAATCATCCAGAATTCGGCCAGATGCCTGGCGGTATTGCTGTTTTCTGCCCGGAAAGTAGGTCCGAAAGTGTAGATCTCACCAAAAGCTGTTGCTCCTGATTCCCCTTCTAATTGACCACTTACTGTCAAATTAGTCGGTTTACCAAAGAAATCATCTTTAAAATTGAGGGAGCCATCTTCGTTTTTGGGAACGTTTTCAAGTGGAAGTGTGGTAACGCGGAACATTTCTCCCGCACCTTCAGCATCACTTGCTGTAATAATGGGAGTATGCAGGTATACGAATCCCTTTTCATTAAAGAATTGATGCACTGCAAACGCCAGTGCATGCCGTACACGAAAAACAGACCCGAATGTATTGGTCCGGAAACGCAGGTGTGCTTTTTCCCGTAAAAACTCTAAAGAATGTTTCTTAGGCTGTAGGGGGTAGGCTTCAGCGTCAGAATCACCCAGTATTTCTATCGTTGCTGCTTTTACCTCCAATTTTTGGCCTTTACCAACAGAAGGTACAACGGTGCCCGTAATTTTTAAGGCAGCAGATGTCGTTATTCTTTTTAACAGTGTTTCCTCAAACTTTCCCAGTTCTGCCACTACCTGCAGATTGGCATTGGTAGAACCATCATTCAGGGCTATAAACTGGTTATTTCTAAAGGTCCTTACCCAACCCATTACTGTAACTTCTTGTCCTGCCGGCTCCTGCTTCAGGAGCTCTTTTACTTTAATTCTCTTATTAAACATAGTCGCTGCTTGAGGCGCAAAGATATTAATTGACGCCGATAAACTTTTTCATCCTTTGTTTCTTTATACCTTTACAGGAATATGCGACTGCTTTATATCGTTCTGGCTGGCCTTATCCTAACCCGGTGTACCAATCAGGAAAGGATTCCTTCTTCTTTTCCAGGAGAAGAAGCGGATAAAGTGCTGCCTGCAGGGAATAAGCAAGAGATGATCACGATTACGGCTGTAGGTGATATGATGCTGGGATCCGATTATCCTCAAAAATCAAGGTTCCCTAAGCATAATATTCTTTCTACATTGGCTGATTCTTTAAAAACCGGTCATTTTTTACTAGGAAATTTAGAAGGGGTTATTACGAATGTGCCCAACCCGGAAAAGAAATGCATTAATCCCGGCAGTTGTTACGTTTTCCGGATGCCTCCGGGAACAGAAAATCTTTTTAAAAAGGCCGGTTTCGATTTTCTGAGCCTGGCAAATAATCACTCGGGGGATTTCGGCAATAACGGACTGAAGCAAACCATGACCTTGCTCGATAAAGCGGGTATCCACTATGCCGGCATTAAAACCCATCAGGTTTATAAGATCATAAAAAAAGGAGGTATAAGGTACGGCATTATCGGCGTTGGTTTCGGCTGGCGGCATCTGCATATTAACCAACGGAAACTGGTAGCTGATCAAATAAAACAGATACGGGATAGTACAGATATTCTGATGGTTTTCTTCCACGGAGGTGCCGAGGGAGACACCACAGAGCATGTTACCCGTAAAAATGAGCTGTTTCATGGGGAAAACCGGGGGAACGTATTTGCTTTTGCCAGAAGTTGTATTGATGCTGGTGCAGACCTGGTTTTGGGAAGCGGTCCGCATGTAACCAGGGGAATTGAACTGTATAAAAATAAGTTGATTGCCTATAGTCTGGGTAACTATGCAACCTTTGGCAGTATTAGCCTGAGAGGGCCAATGGGTATGGCTCCAATTTTGAAAATCAATGTAAACAAAAAGGGAGATTTTATAAACGGCCGCATTATTTCTACTATGCAGCTGCCTGCCAATGATCACACCCCCCGGCTCGATCCGGCAAAAAAAGTACTTGCCCGTATGCAATACCTGAGCAAAAAAGATTTTCCTGAAAGTCCGTTAACAATAACCCAAAAAGGCGATATAATTATTAAAAATTTTTAATTTTCTGGAAAACATACTATTTTTGATGTAGAAATGACCCTATAACACATATGATCATCTCTGCTGAGTGGTAATATCAATTACCATTTGTCAATCCGAAAA
This sequence comes from Niabella sp., assembly GCA_036384555.1. Classification (GTDB taxonomy): domain Bacteria; phylum Bacteroidota; class Bacteroidia; order Chitinophagales; family Chitinophagaceae; genus Niabella. Next base: position 3,221 of record DASVMC010000788.1, read on the forward strand.
AAACTAAAATTTCATCACAAATCATCACATTTAAGATTTAATCTTTTGATTAATCCCACACATTTATGTACGATATTTTACAATTGAACGATATGCTCGTTCCTGAACTGTTAGATATTGCTGAACAGTTGAAAATTACAAATGCCAAAAAATTGAACAAACAGGACCTGATCTATAAAATACTTGATAGCCAGGCTGTTACTGATTCCAAGACTGCTGCAACTGAACGCCCGAAAAGAAAAAGAATTGTAAAAGCAACTACTTCCATCGGAACAGAAGAAGCTTTTGTTGAAGAAGATGGTAAGGATCAGCAGGATGCTGAAACAGAAAAAACGGCTAAAGCTCCGGCAAAAAAGAAAAAAGCTCCGGCAAAAAAGAAAAAAGAAGAGAAGGAGGAAGTTGAGGAAAAAGCAAAAAAAGAAGAAGAAAAAAGCGTAAAACCCAAAAAACCGGATACTGTAGCTGATAAGACCCCGGCAGAAGAAACAGTGTTTAAAACAGATGCTGCTACCGAAGCTTTTATTTTACAGGCATTAAAAGCGACGGAAAAATACGATGCCCCTGTAGCAGCTCCGGTTGAGGAAATAGAATATCCCGTAGAAAACAAGGTTTATGCTTCTAAAAAAGAACAGAGCAATTCTTCTTTTAATGTAGAATTTGACGGAGTAATTCTGAGTGAAGGCGTTTTAGAAATGATGCCTGATGGCTACGGCTTTTTAAGATCTTCAGATTACAACTATCTTTCCAGTCCTGACGACGTATATGTTTCACCCTCCCAGATAAAATTGTTTGGATTAAAAACCGGCGATACCATTCACGGAGCAGTGCGGCCTCCGAAGGAAGGAGAAAAATATTTTGCATTACTGAAAGTAGATACCATTAATGGTAAAAAACCGGATGAAGTACGAGACCGCGTTCCGTTTGATTACCTTACCCCACTTTTCCCTTACGAAAAATTAAACCTGTTCACCCGGCCTTCAGATCTTTCTACAAGAATTATTGATCTGTTTACACCCATTGGTAAGGGACAGCGCGGCTTAATTGTGGCACAGCCTAAAACCGGTAAGACCATGCTATTAAAAGCCGTGGCAAATGCCATTGCAGAAAACCATCCAGAATGTTACCTGATGGTGGTATTGGTTGATGAGCGCCCGGAAGAAGTTACAGATATGGAACGCAGCGTAAAGGCAGAGGTGATCGCTTCTACTTTTGATGAACCCGCAGAAAAACACGTTAAGGTTTCAACAGTAGCACTGCAAAAAGCAAAACGTCTGGTAGAATGCGGACATGATGTGGTAATCCTTTTGGACTCCATTACACGGCTGGCACGTGCACACAATACCGTTTCACCCGCATCCGGCAAGGTTTTGAGTGGTGGTGTGGAAGCAAACGCCATGCAAAAGCCCAAGCAGTTTTTTGGTGCAGCCCGTAAAATTGAGAACGGTGGCTCCTTAACCATTTTGGCTACTGCTTTAATTGATACCGGTAGTAAAATGGATGAAGTGATCTTTGAAGAGTTTAAAGGTACCGGTAACATGGAATTACAATTAGACCGGCGTTTATCAAACAAAAGGATTTATCCTGCTATTGATTTGACTGCATCCTCTACAAGACGTGACGATCTGCTGCTGGATAGAGATGTATTGCAACGAATGAACCTGTTGCGCGTTTATCTGGCTGATATGAAAACGGAAGAAGCTATGCAGGAACTATTGAAACGCATGAAAGGAACAAAAAGCAATGAAGAATTTCTGGCAAGCATGAATTCTTAAAAGAACTGATTTATAGAAAACCCGTTTTTATAAAAACGGGTTTTTTTATTCCTATGCAGAACCATTACATTTGCTGT
>DASVMC010000789.1:0-10905 GCA_036384555.1 Niabella sp.
CCCCCGTATACATAACGCGTGCCGTACCAGCTATCCATTGTTGCCAACAATTCATTATTGGATATAGAATTAGGCAATACATTTAACATAACTGCATATTTCTTTTGCAGATCGGTAGCAGGCCGCATCCGGGGCATTACCACCGCATGCTCAGCCTTAACATCCCGTACTTCGGAAGAAGCAATTGCCCGTTCAATGCGCTCCATGCGGGTATCACTCTTCGAATTTCCCGGCGTAATGGTAACCTGTTCCATATAAGCTTGTTTTACAGGCGTTTGCCGGGCTACAGAAGGATTTGTATTTTTTTTATCGGCTGATCCAAAAATCTTAGCAGTGGTTGAGCAGCTAGCCATTAAAACCATTAAACTAAAACCAGTCAATATATATCTCAAAATGCTATTTTTATAAAATTTAATGAAAATCAGAAATAATTGCCATTCAGGTAAAAATTTCCTCTTACATCTAAACAGAAACGCAAAACGTTAAAATTTATTGTTATTTATATAAATATTTTTATTTTTTATTTATAATTTACTTATAAACAATATTTTAAATAAAACGATTCAGTAAAAGTTTTAATATCAAACACCCTAATAAACAAACAACCGTTCGTTTCAAACTTTCACTTCCTTTTATTGTTAACCTGGCAGGATGTGCATAAAAAGTACAGGTCTGTTTTGAAATTTTATAGCATTTTAGCAAAATGAAATTCTCGCATTTACACGTTCATACTCAATATTCTTTGCTGGATGGTGCCGCCCCTATCACCTCTCTTTATAAAAAAGCAATTGCAGACGGAATGCCGGCACTGGCCATCAGTGACCATGGAAATATGTTTGGCGTTTTCCAGTTCGTGGCAGAAGCTTATAAACACGTTGATGAAAATGGCAAGCCCAAGGTAAAACCGGTTGTCGGCTGCGAATTTTACCTGGTAGAAAGCCGTCACGAAAAAACATTTACGAAAGAAAGAAAAGATAAGCGTTATCACCAGATCCTGCTGGCAAAAAATGAGCAGGGATACCGTAATCTCACCAAATTAACCTCTCTTGGATTTATTGAAGGATTGTATGGTAAATACCCGCGTATTGATAAAGAACTGATCCTGCAATACCATGAAGGGCTGATTGCAACCACCTGTTGCCTGGGCGCTTCTGTTCCGCAGGCTATTTTACGCAAGGGAGCAGCTGAAGCCGAACAGGAATTTAAATGGTGGCTGGATCTTTTCGGGGATGATTTCTATGTGGAACTGCAGCGGCATGGCATTGGCGACCAGGATAAAGTGAACGAGGTATTGCTGAAATTTGCCGCCAAATACAATGTTCCCATCATTGCCAGCAATGATTCTCATTATGTGGAGCAGGACGACTTCAACGCACACGACATCCTGCTTTGTATCAATACCGGCGAAAAGCAGTCTACACCCGCTTTCCGGGGGGATTTTGCTGATGACGATGTGAATATGAAAAACATGCGTTTCGCTTTTGCCAATGACCAGTTCTATTTTAAGAACACGGAAGAAATGAGCAAATTGTTCCATGATATTCCGCAGGCTATTGACAATACCAATGCCATCGTAGATAAAATTGAATTACTGGATCTGAAACGCAGTATCCTGCTGCCCAATTTTCCCATTCCTGCAGATTTCAGGCTGCATACACAGGATGAAAAAACAGATAAAGGAACCGTTTCCGCCGATTCGCTCAACCAATGGGAATACCTGAAACACCTCACTTATGAAGGAGCGCAGAAAAGGTACGGGGTAATGCCTGACTCCACAAAAGAGCGGATCGATTTTGAGCTCTTTACCATCAAGACCATGGGCTTTGCCGGTTACTTTCTTATTGTAAGCGATTTCATCAAAGCAGGCAGGGATACCGGTGTATTCATCGGCCCCGGGCGTGGTTCTGCTGCGGGCTCCGTGGTAGCTTATTGCATTGGCATCACCAATATAGACCCCATCAAATATGACCTGCTGTTCGAACGGTTCCTGAACCCCGACCGTAAGTCGATGCCGGATATTGATACCGATTTCGACGATGAAGGCCGGCAGAAAGTAATCGACTATGTAGTGCAGAAATATGGAAAGAACCAGGTAGCCCAGATCATCACCTATGGCACCATGGCCGCCAAAATGAGCATCAAGGATGTGGCACGGGTAATGGATCTTCCGTTGGCTGAATCCAACGCCCTGGCCAAGCTGGTTCCGGAGAAACCGGGCATATCGCTTAAGAGGGTACTGCATGCGCCCATACAGCCCAGGGCCGGTGAAAAATCACTGATCGAAAAAGAAGGACTGGGCGCCGACGATATTGAAAATGTAAAAAGGATCCGCGATATTTATAACGGCAATGACCTTCAGGCCAAGGTACTGCATGAAGCTGAGATCCTGGAAGGTTCTGTACGTAACACGGGGATCCACGCAGCGGGGATCATCATTGCACCAAAAGACCTGACAGAACTGATACCGGTAAGTACCGCCAAAGATTCTGATTTGTGGGTAACACAGATTGAAGGCAGTGTGATTGAAGAAGCGGGTGTTATCAAAATGGACTTCCTGGGCTTAAAGACCCTTACCATTATCAAGGATGCCCTGCGGCTGATCAAACAAAACCATGATATCGATATTGCGATTGACGACATTCCGCTGGATGATCAGCTGACTTACGAGCTTTACCAGAAAGGAGAAACCAACGCCACATTCCAGTTTGAAAGTGCGGGGATGCAAAAGTACCTGCGGGAGCTGAAACCCGACCGTTTTGGCGATCTGATTGCCATGAACGCCTTGTACCGCCCCGGTCCTATTGCTTATATCCCGCAATACATCGACCGGAAACATGGCCGAGACGATGTAACCTATGACCTTCCGGAAATGGAAGAATACCTGAAAGATACCTATGGTATTACCGTATACCAGGAACAGGTGATGCTGCTGAGCCAGAAGATCGGCGGCTTTAGCAAGGGGGACGCTGATGTGCTCCGCAAAGCCATGGGTAAAAAGCAAAAGGCGGTACTGGACAAAATGAAAAAGCAATTTGTGGAAGGCGCCATTCAAAAAGGGCATCCGGCAGAAAGCCTGGAAAAGATCTGGACCGACTGGGAAGCTTTTGCACAATATGCGTTTAACAAATCGCACTCCACCTGTTATGCTTTTGTAGCTTACCAGACGGCTTACCTGAAAGCCCATTACCCCAGCGAATATATGGCCGGGGTATTGAATAACGCCGGTTCGCTGGAAAAGATCACTTTCTTTATGGAGGAATGTAAGCGCATGGGATTACCGGTATTGGGTCCGGACATTAATGAATCGCAAAAGGGTTTTGCGGTTAATAAAAAAGGCGAGATCCGTTTTGGATTGGGAGGCCTGAAGGGAGTAGGTGAAGCCGCAGTAGAAAGCCTGATCAGAGAACGTGAAGAAAATGGCAACTACACTTCCATCTTTGACATGATCAAACGGGTCAACCAGCGTACCGTCAATAAAAAAACATTAGAAAGTCTGGCCTATGCCGGGGCCTTCGATTGTTTTACAGAACTGACCCGGGCACAATATTTTTATATACCACAGGGAGATACCACCAATGGTCTTGAGAAAATTGTAAAGTACGGACAGATTTGCCAGGCCCAGTCTCAAACCACTACCAATACCCTGTTTGGTGATCTGGCTGAAGTGATGGAAGTTCAGATACCTAAAATTCCGGATTGTGCGCCCTGGCCACTGGTGGTGCAGCTGGATCATGAAAAACAGGTAACCGGCATCTTTATCAGCGGCCACCCGCTGGATGATTACCGGTTTGAAATGGAGCACTACGGTATTTCCAAGATCTCCTATGTGAACGACTATAAGCTGCAGGACAAAGAGCAGATCAGTTCTGCGGCCACGTTTAAGATCATGGGGCTGGTTTCGGACGCGCAGCACCGGATCTCCCGTACGGGTAATAAATTCGGAAGCTTTGTTATTGAAGATTATAGCGGCAAGCTGGAGCTGGTGCTTTTCTCCGAAGATTATATGAAGTATTCAGCCATGTTGCAGTTGGGTGCTACTGTTTATTTAACAGGCTACTTTAAGCAACGGTTTAACGGCGATTTTGACTTTAAGATCACGTCCATCTGTCTGGCTGAAAGTGTTATAAAAAATCAGACAAAAAAATTAAAGATCGAATTACCCGTGGAAGAGATCACTGCCGATACCATTCAGTTCATCCAGTCTAATTTTAAATCACATAAAGGAGCCAGCGTTCTGAAACTTTCGATCAAAGACATAACGGACGACATAAAGATTGACCTGATGACACAGGGTAAAGGATTTGAAATGAATAATGAGCTGATCGAATATCTTGCAAAACAACAGAACTGGAATATTGGGGTAGAATTAAATTAACGCCAACCCGATGATCAAACGATTGTCGAACCGGCATTAAATCAGCACTTTTGACCTTCGTACAACACGAAAAATTTGCAGCCGGAAGGATTCAAGACAATGCACTCATTTAAAGCTGAACTAAAAATAATCGGTATTAACCCGTTTGTATTTGTTCCTGAAAAGATATTACTGAGAATTTTCAGGCAGGCAAAAAAAGACAGGGGACATATACCTGTACGGGGAACCGTCAACCATCAACCTTACCAGCAAACACTGGTCAAATACAGCGGGGAATGGCGGCTGTATATAAATACAACCATGCTCAAAGATTCCCCTAAACGCATTGGAGAATCTGTAAACATTGCAATTGAGTTTGACAATGCCGACAGAAGCATCCGGCCACATCCAAAACTTATAAAAGCGCTGAACGAGTACCCGGAAGCCAAAGAAGTTTTTGATAGGCTGACCCTATCAAAACAAAAAGAAATCATTAAGTACATTTCCTTCCTAAAGATTGAAGAAAGCATTGATAAAAATGTACTCCGGGCCATACAATTCCTAATGGGATCTGCCAGATTCCTCGGCAGGGAGCAACCTTAAAGTAAAGCGGATATCGCTTTTCTTTTACAGTAAACGAAAGTTAAAGATGAATTGTTATAAAATTGCCATATTTATTGTTTAAACATCGTTTTTGAGATTATCCTACTAATTTTGCAGACAATTTTAAAACAAGAAAAACAATTATGAAACAATCAATCTCTATCCTGGTCCTTGCAGTGCTGCTTGCTGCATGTGGAGGCGCGTCCAGCGATCAGGCCAAGACCGAAGAAAAAAAAGAAGCCGCTGTGGCTGCCGGAAACTCCTATGTAATTGATACCCTGTCTACTACAGTTGACTGGCGGGCAACACATAAAGGCGGCTTTGCACCCCGGTTTGGTGTAATCAGTGTGAATGACGGATCACTTTCCGTTGAAAATGGTGCCATTACTTCAGGCAGCTTTACCATCAACCTGGCCGGTTTAAAAGTGGATACCGCATCTGTAACCGAACCCGATAAAAAAGCAGCTGATCTGGAAGGTCATTTAAAAAGCCCCGACTTTTTTGATGTGGCCAAATACCCCACAGCAAAATTTGAGATCACCAAAGTGGCTCCTTATGACAGTACACAGCAAAAAAGCCTGTTACCCGGCGCTACTAATCTGATCAGCGGTAATCTTACCTTAAAAGACAGCACGCTGAATATTACCTTCCCCGCACAGGTAACGATCACTGATAACGAGGTAAATGCACGTGCAAAATTTTCTATCGACCGGAGCGCATGGGGCATTCACTATAAAACAGAGGGAAGCCCGGAAAACTGGGCCATCAGTAAAGATGTAGAGGTTGGGTTTAATCTGAAGGCTGCGAAGAAGTAATACAGTGAATGGTGCGTGGTGAACAGGATCAGTACCATTGGATCTTTACCGTTCATCCTCCCTTTCTCACTACTGCAACCGCAACAAAAGAGGTTGTCTTCTTATTGGGGACAGCCTCTTTTGCATTAATGTGTGGAAACCACTTTCAGGCCCACAATCGAACCAATCAGGGTCATAATGAAGAATATCCTCCAGAAGGTAGCCGGCTCTTTGAACGCCAGGATCCCCATCAGGGCTGCACCCACCGCACCAATACCCGTCCAGACAGCATAAGCAGTTCCTATCGGAAGCCCCTGGATCGCTTTCATCAGCAGCAACATGCTCGCGGTTATTGAAACCAGGAAGCCTGCATACCACCAATAAACGGTTACACCTGTTGCTTCTTTTGCTTTTCCTAAACAGGAGGTAAACGCCACTTCAAACAGGCCTGCGATGATCAGAATAATCCAGTTCATACCATTTTTATTTCCGGCAAAGTTCCGGTACCACAAGGAATTAAAATTTTACAAATGATAAATAACGCAAGCGCAATACACCGTGTTATATATTATTTGATCAGCTGACCAGGAGGTTTTTGTTTTTTGTCGAACTCCTATGAGCTGACCGCTGGCACTACCGGATCTCCGAACGGATCCGGCTCAGGCTCACCTGTGTAATGCCCAGGTAGGAAGCTATATGGCTCAGTGGTACCCGCTGCAGCAGGCCGGGGCTATCGGCCAGCAGTTCTTTATACCGCTGCGCAGCAGTTTTAAACTGCCGGGAGATCAGTCGCGCCTCTGTTTTGATCAATTCTTTTTCTGCAAATTTCCGGCCCCAGTTGGCAATCTGCAGGTCTTCCTGGTACAGCTGCTGCAGGTCCACTGTTTTTAACGCATACAACACACAGGGCTCCAGTAATTCAATATGCTCATAGCCGGGCTTGCCAGCCACATAACTATTCATTGATACGATGGTTTCTCCTTCGCTTCCAAACCAGAAAGTGATCTGATGGTCTTCCGTATCAGCATAGGCCCTCACAATACCACTTTTGATAAAATACAGGCAATGCTCTACCTTGCCTGCCTTCATCAGCAAATGATTTTTGGCAAACACGGTCTCATGAGCCTTCTGCACAATTTTATTCTTCGAAGACTCCGGCAACGGCAGTACCTGATCCAATATCTGCGTAAGCTGCATCATTACTGATTATCAAAGCAACTAAATTAAACTATTTCCGGATGCTGTCCTGTAATAAAAAGAGGAGCAAAAGCCGATCTGTAATGCATTGTCATTCTGTCCCGGACTGCGTATGCGTATCAGGATAAGAAAGGCCTGTTCCGGATGAGATACCCTGGGTATCAGCTCTTCTCTTATATGGTGTGCAATAAACGCAGGGAATAGATAAAGGCGCAGCAGCCGGCAATCTTTGTAATCCGGGGTAAGGAACGGATGTTTCAGCCGCACCTCGGTAAGCCCATATACCCGCCTGTGTAACCTTGCACTGTTTACGAATCAGACCTGCACTGCCCTACCGCTTTTCAATGACCAAAATGAACCGGACGCACATATGTTCAATCTGTTTGCCAGAGCGGAGCCAGTCCCAGCACGGATCCCAGACGTCAAAGCGATACGGCATCATCCGTATCAAAACCTGCTGCCTGCTGTTTCAACTTGCTAATCCGCTTCTTCCATATATGAAAGGATAAAAGGATCAGCTGAAACATAATCACTGAACTAAATACCAATACCAGTCCCTTTTCTTTTGTAAAATTTATGGTTGACGCAAAAAAGATCATTATGAAAATGCTGTACAGGAAAGCAATGGTTACAGAAAAAACAGACAGGCGCTTTACACGCATCAGGTACTCCTCAACACCATCTTTCAAATTCGTTTTCCTTACAGGTTTTAGTATCCAAATAAAACCAATAACATTATTGACAATATATAGCAATAAGCCTGTAACCAATGCCAGATTTGCATAAAAGGGTTTCCGGTCCCCATCAAACCAGTCATAGTAGATAAATAAAATAAATAACAGCGCTAGAATTTCAATAATCAGCCTGGTTCTTATTTTTTTTATTGATGGATGATTGATGATTCGGGTCATTCGCCGCAGGTCCGCTTCGCTTTTGAATGCGCCTCCGGCTTTCTGCCATCCTGATTTCAGTTCATTTAGGTCCATAATATTTATTTTAATAGTTCCTTCAGTTTATTTTTTATCCTGTTCAAACGCACACCCACATTATTTACACTCAAACCGGTTATTGCTGCAATCTCTTTATAATTAAGATCTTCGAGATATAACGCAATAATGGCTTTTTCGGAATCATTTAAAGTACGTAAAGCCCAAAACAACCGTTCTGTATGCTCAGGGGTCTTCTTTTCCTCAAATGGATGAATAATTCCTTCGGGCAATTCCCGGTAATAATCAATCGCTATTGACTGTTTCCGGTAAATTATGAGCGCCGTATTTAAAGCAACCCGGTAGATCCATGAGCTCACTTTGGCGGCGCCTTTGAATGCAGGATAAGATTTCCAGAGCTGATAAACGATCTCCTGAAATAAATCTTCCTGATCCTCCCGGTTATCCCTGTACAGGTTACAGATTTTATAGATAATTTTCTGATGCTCATGGATTGCCTTTAAAATTTCTGTTTCCATGCGAGCCTTATTTGTAGTCATTCAATGCACTTTAGAGTTCTGCCGTATACTACATAGGTTGCTTATTAGAATAAAATCTTACAGATCTGTCAAACATTTTTAATAAAAGGCATTAAAAAAAGCTGCCGGCTTTCGCGCGACAGCTTTTCAATATCCAAACGGACCGTATTATTCTGATTTACCAGAATTTTCCTGATCCAGTTTCTTTCTGATATCCGCTAAAGCGCTCAGATCACCCAGTGTTGCTTTTTCAACTTTATTCTGAATGGTCTTCACTGCTTTCTTGGTTTTTTCAGCTTCCACTCGTGCATCTTTCTTCACGGCTTCTCTTTCGTCGTATGCAGCCTGTTCCCACACGCGGGCGTGCGACAGAACAATACGTTTTTCATTCCGATCGAATTCGATCACCATAAACGGAGCGGTTTCATCCAGGTTTACAGATTTACCGTCCTGTGTAGCCAGGTGCCGGTTGGGTGCAAATCCTTCCAGGCCATAAGGTAACTGTACGGTAGCTCCTTTGTCGTCTTTGCGAACAATGGTTCCTTCATGCACACTGCCAATAGCAAAAGTGTCCTGAAGGGTATTCCAGGGATCTTCTTCCAGTTGTTTGTGTCCCAGTTGCAATTTGCGGTTCTCTTTGTCGATACCCAGGATCACCACATCAATCTTCTCTCCTACCTTGGTATATTCGTTAGGATGATTGAAGCGTTTCAACCAGCTCAGGTCGCTGATATGGATCATGCCGCCAATGCCGGGGGCCAGTTCTACAAACACACCATAATTGGTAATGTTCTTCACCTCGCCGGTATGTTTGCTTCCTTCAGCAAAACGGGTTTCGATATCGCTCCACGGGTCTTCTGTCAGTTGTTTGATAGACAGGCTCATTTTGCGGGTATCTTTATCCAGTGTTACGATCTTCGCTTCGTGCTCATCACCCAGTTTGAAGAAGTCTTTCGCATTTACAGGCGTGTTTGCCCATGTAATTTCACTTACGTGAACAAGACCTTCCACACCCGGAGTGATTTCCAGGAATGCACCGTAATCTTCAATATTCACTACTTTACCTTTTACGGTATTGCCTTCAACAATGCCTTCCGGTAATACATCCCAAGGATGCGGAGTCAATTGTTTCAGACCCAGGCTGATGCGTTTTTTCTCATCATCGAAGTCCAGTACCACCACGTTCACTTTCTGATCGATCTTCAGTACTTCGTTCGGATGAGAAATGCGGCCCCATGAAATATCAGTGATGTACAGCAGACCATCCAGTCCACCCAGGTCCATAAACGCACCGAAGTCGGTGATATTTTTAACCGTGCCTTCCAGTACCTGACCTTTTTCCAGTTTACCAATGATCTCAGCACGTTGTGCTTCAATATCGCTTTCAATAAGCGCTTTGTGAGATACAACAGCGTTCTTAATGGCCTCATTGATTTTAACCACTTTAAACTCCATTGTTTTTCCAACAAACTGATCGTAATCTGTAACGGGTTTCACGTCGATCTGAGAACCCGGCAGGAAGGTTTCCATGCCAAATACATCCACAATCAGACCGCCTTTTGTTTTAGAAGTAACCAGACCGGTAACCACTTCGCCTGTTTTGTTCACTTCTACAATTTTTTCCCAGGCGCGGGTAGTGCGGGCTTGTTTGCGGCTCAGGTTCAAATGACCATCGCGGTCTTCTTTTTCAACGATCATTACTTCCACCTCATCACCCACTTTCATGCCGGAAAGATCGCGGAATTCGTTTAAAGAGATCAGACCGTCACTCTTAAAACCAATGTTCAGTACAACATCTGTTTTAGTGATCCCAACAACAGTACCGTTAATGAGCTCACCATCGTTTAATTGTACAAATGTGTTCTCATACACTTTGTCGTACTTTTCTTTTTCTTCCTTTGAGTAAGAAGAAACGTTGCGTTTGTCAACGCTCCAGTCGAAATCGTCGTGAGCGGTTTCAACGGCTGCAGGTGCATCAGCAGGTTTTGCTTCTTCTACAGGTGCAGTGGTTGTCGCTGTAGATGCTTCAGCTACCGGTTCTTCGGCAGCACCGGCATTCTCCTGTGCATCAGCGTTTAATTGTTTAAAAAATAATTGGAACATAATAAAATCCGAAGGTTTTTTAATTCGGACTGCAAAAGTACGAAATTTCAGGGGAATTGCCTAATTACATCAGCAGATATAATTAACTGGTTTTCAGATTTTTATTCAAAATACACGAACATGTATTTTTCATTTCCTGCTGCAGGAGTACCTGAAAAACAGGTCTGAAACCAAAGCTGCCAGCCCGTAAAGCTATATTGTGTTTATTCAGGTTCCCTTTTTCTTAACACGGGTTGGAGCATTGATATACCATTTGGGATCATATTTTACAAAGAAAGAAAGCCAGATGCTTCGCGCCATGCGCATTAGCACCGGCTGCAGGCAAATAAGAAAAACCCCATTAAAAATAAGCCAGCCGATCCAGCGGTTATCATAGATGCTCAGTCCAA
>DASVMC010000790.1:0-2757 GCA_036384555.1 Niabella sp.
AATTTCCGGGAGCTGTTTGCCTCCAAACTGGATGGTAAGGTCAATTATGAATTTGCATTCCAGGAACTGGATCTATTCCTGGATGGAGCAGCAATTCCTGCAGAACGTACGAAACCATGGGGTACAGGGCATGCGGTGCTGAGTACAAAAGGAGTGGTGACTGAGCCGTTTGCAGTTATCAATGCAGATGATTTTTATGGTGCCGATTCTTTTAGAAAAGCATACACTTTTTTAACGACCCAGGCCAATGAAAAAACATACGCGGTGGTTGGCTATAACCTCATGAATACGCTTTCTGATCATGGTACCGTGAACAGGGGGGTATGTGGCCTGGATGAACAGGGCAATCTGAAAAGTGTTGTAGAGCGTTATAATATTGCAGAGCAGGGAGCGGTGGTTGTAGCCGAGGATGACCAGGAACCAAAAGAACTTTCAAAAGATACTACCGTATCCATGAATTTCTGGTGCTTCCATCCTTCTATTTACCAGCTGTACGAAGAACAATTCAGGGAATTTATAAAAGAAAATCTTACGGTTCCCAAATCGGAGTTCCTCATTCCGGCAGTGGTGGACCATTTTATTCAAGAGGGCGGTGTGGTTAAAGTGATCAAGACTTCTTCTCCGTGGTTTGGGGTTACTTATAAAGAAGATGCTCCTGCGGTTCAAAAACAGCTGAATGATCTTATAGCAAAAGGAGATTACAGTGATAACCTCTGGGGCAGCTGAGCAGGCAGTAAAGAGAAGTGAGCGTAGTTGATGGGTTTAGCTGGATGGCCACCGTTCATCGCTCCTGATGAATGGGCCTGTTTCGATTCCGGGCTTTGGATACGGGATACTCAGTTTGGAATACTGCTGACTGAAAACTAAGGGCCCAGATCTGATGACTTAAATGATCAGTGCTGTTTTTTTCATAAGATCAATTATATTTACGCACTGATTGAAAGCGGAAGTAGCTCACCTGGTAGAGCGACAGCTTCCCAAGCTGTAGGTAGCCGGTTCGAGTCCGGTCTTCCGCTCAAAGCTGAAACGCAGTGTGATACTTCGTTTCAACTGAATTTGAACCTTAAGAATTGCGGCTTTATTTTTTAATAGTTAACAAAACCCGTTAACAAAAAATGTTTAAAAAATGAAGCGCAAAAAACAAATTGATCTGCCCAACGGCTGCTGGTGCAGTCCATTAACCGTTTATCCAAAAAACTGGAAAAATGCAGGCACCCATGAATGTCAAAAACCATGGTACATTTCGTACCGATTTTATTCGCCAAACCACCTTGATAGTCAGGGGAGAATAAAGCCATTTCAAAAAGTCATAAAAGGGATGAATGAGTTCCTGGACCCGGATAGCCGTATTCAGGCCACCAAAGAGCTTCTTAATCTTGAAAAGTACTCACTCATAGACTTGGGGTATAATCCGATTACAAAAACGTCAGCACCGGAAGTTGAGGCTAGTACCACTGTATCACAATATACGCCGCTGCCAATTGCGCTGGAGGAAGCTCTAAGGGTAAAGGATACGGTTAAGCACAATAGAGACGATATGGAAGGTACTCTGAGGTTTCTTAAAAAATCGATCCGATTACTCAGATATGAAAATATGGCTATTTCCGAGGTGAGAATAGGGCATGTCCGGACTATATTGGAGTATTGCGAAAAAGTAAAAACGGAATGGAATCCAAAAATGTTCAACAAATATCACAAGCACTTTAGTTCATTGCTCTCTGAATTAAAAGAAATGGGCGCAATTGAGCAGAACCCGGCACTTGGGTTGTCAAAGAAAAAGGTTGTCAAAACTGTTCGGCCGACACTTTCTCCGGAAGGGCGTAAAAAGGTTGATGATCATTTGAGATCATTGGTCAATTCGTATAGGGCGAAAGGAAGAAAAACGGATGCTCAGGGCATGACCGCATTCCGACTTTTCCTGCGTATATTTTTCAGTTCAGGTACCAGGTTGACAGAGATTTTTACTGCAAAGGCTGCAAGGGTTAATTTGAGGCGCCAGTATTTTATTATTCAGCAAAAAAAAGGGAAGGAATATAAAGAGGTTGTAAAAACGATCCCGACTTTTGCGATCAGGTACTGGAAACTGCTTCTTCGGAATGCCGGCCCGGATGATTATTGTTTTTCCAAGCGCCTGCAGCCTGGGCCTGTTAAGTTATGCGGGGAAAAGCAGGTAATGATTAGGTGGAGGGTGCATGTTAAAAAACCACTTGGAATAAAGGCTGATGTTTATAGTATGAAACACAGCCATACCACTGAAGTTGTGGATCAGTATTCAAACAAGGTCGCTGCGGATGTAAACAGTCACACCACTACAAAAGTGGTAGATGATATTTATGATGTAAAATATGATCAACGAAAACACGAGACAATTAAAAAGATTAATGTATCGTTTTTATGAATTGGGCCCCGGTTACCGGGGCTTTTATTTTGTTAACCCCTGATCTTTATAAGCTTATCAATTACAGCCTCATATTGTTTTATTTTTTTTCTTAATGCCGCGGCTTCTGTGCCAGAAGAAAAAACCGGCTCGTTATTATCATCAGAAAGCAGATAGTAAGGATTTACCCCCAAAGTAAATATGAGACTTTTTAACAAGCTTTCTGAGAGACTCTTTGTAGCTCCTTTTTCTAAATGCTGAATGGCACCTTGAGTCACACTTAATATCTGAGCGATTTCAACCTGAGTAAGTCCTTTCAGCCTTCGTATATTTATCATTTTTTCTGCGAGAGTCATTGTAATTGTATTGCTTTAGAGTCC
>DASVMC010000791.1:0-4002 GCA_036384555.1 Niabella sp.
GCAGCCCTTCCTTGACGCTTTCCCAGGTTTTCTTTTCCACATTTCCTTTAAACGGAGGTTTAGGCTTCAGCTGGGTAAGCGCTATCAATGCCAGCATAATAAAGGAGGCAATGACTGCCAGCGTATTGCTGATGCCCACAAACGCGATGAGAAACCCGCCCAGTGCATGGCCCGTAACAGAAGCGGAAAGCCAGGTTCCCTGGTTCCAGGTGGTCGCATTCTGTAATAATTGTTTGGGTACAATAGTGGCGATCATTGAGGTAAAAGAAGGACCGACAAAAGAGCGCAGGATGCCGGTACAGAAGAAAGTACCATAAATGAACCACTCAATATGTTTGGTATGAAAAACGGTTTTTGCAGTACCGGAAGAGAGAAATAACAGAAAACAGGCGGCAGTAAAATACCCGACAATAGACCGGAGTAACAGTTTTTTCTTGTCGCTGATGTCTACTTTATGACCGGAATATAAGGCCAGGGACAAGGCCGGTACTACTTCAGACAGACCGATCAGTCCGATAGCCAGCGGATCTTTGGTAAGCTGGTAGATCCACCAGCCCACGACTGTGGTGATCATGCGCATGGCGCATACGAATAAAAAGCGCCCGGTCATCAGGTTCCTGTATTCAGGAATGCGCACAGCCGCAAGGGGGTCATCGGTTATCTGTATTGAGGATTGTTGTTCTTCTTCCATTGGGGCCACAAAATTAGGCATTGTCCCTCTTATGGCAAGGAAATAGCGTGTGTGCCCCGGTCATAGGTCTTATCAAGTGCATCGATGATTACATTCAAATGCTGGTCGTTATTGATAAAATCGGCATGGGAAGCGTCTACAAATAAAATGGGAAAAGGGAGCTGTTTTATATATTGCAGATAGGTCTCCTGGATATTGTATAAATAATCATCCGGGATCTTTTGCTCATAAGACCGCTGTCTTTTTTTAATGTTTTCCTGCAATTTTCTTACGGGCGCGTGCAGATAGATCAGCAACTGCGGCTGAACCAGCTGCTGCTGTACAATATCAAACAGGCGCTGGTATAATTTGTATTCATCTTCAGACAAAGTCACTTTTGCAAACAGCAAAGATTTGGTAAAAAGGTAATCGCTGATAGTGAGCCGCTGGAAAAGCGTTCTTTGTGCCAGCAGTTCCTGCAATTGTTTGTACCGCTCCGCCATGAAGAACAGTTCCAGAGGAAAGGCATATTGCTGCGGATGTTCGTAAAATTTCGGTAAGAAGGGATTATCTGCAAAAGCTTCCAGGACCAAACGGGCATTTAATCTTTTGCTTAAAGCGGTGGCCAGTGTTGTTTTGCCCGCGCCAATATTCCCCTCTATAGTAATGAAATCGTACTGCATATTAAGCGGTGCAATGTAATTACAAATTTGAAACTTATTGTTTTTTTACAAAAGAAGTGTCTTTGCAGGCTTCCAGCAGCTGGCTGACCGTCTGATTAAAAACAGGATGTATTTTGTGCGGAGCAATTTCATTGAGCGGCTCCAGTACAAATCTTCTTTCTGAAATACGCGGATGAGGAACGGTTACAAGAGCCGTGTTATAAATGAGGTCATTGAATAAAAGCAGATCAATATCAATGATCCTTGGACCATACCGCTCTTTACGAATGCGCCCCATTTCATTTTCAATAAGCAATATAGTCTGCATAAGCGGTTCCGGTTGCAGTGCGGTAGCCACTAAGAGGGCCTGGTTGTAAAAATCAGGTTGCTCGGTAATTCCCCAGGCGGCTGTTTCATAAACGGCTGAAATATTAATAACCGCACCAATCCGTTCATGGATCAGCATCCGCGCTTTTTCCAGGTTTTTTGACCGGTTGCCTAAATTTCCACCAATTAATAAGTACGCTTCATTCATTTATGTAATATGCAGCCCAAATATCTTTAATTTTGGTGGTCCGTCAAAAGATGCATATCGTTTTGCTGTTTTTTCGATGCGATCATTGAAGAAAGCTCCCGGCAGACACAAAAAGAGAAGATGCGTAGCGGTGATGGATCAATAACTGGCCGGCAGGTGCAGTTGAACAATTTTTTTGAACCTGAATATAATAAAGAATAAAAGATACAGGATGCAGTATAGCCAGTCAAGAGCTTTATGGGCCATTACTAAAGCAAGTTTTAAAGCCATTTTCAGCCAGCCTTCATCACTTTTTTTCAGTTTGCTTTTTCCGATTGTTTTTATTTTGATCTTTGGCGCTTTTGGCGACAGGGGGCCATCGCCTGCCAAAGTGGCGATTGATCCTTCCAGTGATACCACGGTGGCTATTTTTGACAGCCTGAAGCACAGTGCCTTTATGAAATTTGTATCTTATCCGGATACCGCCTCAAGAAATGCGGATCTGCGTAAGGGGAAGCTGGATGCCGTGCTGTTCATTAAAAAGAATGCAGATACGGCACATTCCGCCCAGATGCTGCTGCAGTCAACCGAAGCGAGTATGGGCGCGCTGCAGAGCCTGATGCACTCTATTGATTATGCAGCGCTGAGGCTGCAGCTGAGGGAGGCCCATATGAACAGGGAGTATACGATCAGCACCGCTATTGTTCCGGGTAAAAAATACCGGACCATTGATTTTGTATTACCGGGGCAATTGGGCTTTTCGGTGCTGTTTGCTACCTTATTCGGGATTGCCTTTATTTTCTTTAATCTCCGGGAACAATTGGTATTGAAACGGTTTTATGCATCACCTGTAAAGAAGATCAATATCCTGATAGGGATCGGCACCAGCCGTTTATTCTTCCAGCTGATCAACGTGGTCGTATTGATCCTCTTTGGCCATTTCTTCCTGAATTTTACGCTGGTTCACGGAGCACTGACCTTTCTGGAGATGCTGATACTTTCTGTTGTCATGCTGTTTCTGTTAATGGGAGTAGGGTTGATCATCAGCAGCATTGCAAAAAATGATACGATGATTCCCCTGATGATCAACGTATTCGGGTTCCCGCAAATGTTACTGGCCGGCACCTTCTTTCCTATAGATGTATTCCCCGGCTGGATGCAGACACTTTGCAGGCTGTTGCCATTAACCCAGTTTAATGACGCTATGCGGAAAATTTCTTTTGAAGGGCTGCATTTATACGATTGCTGGAAAGAGATCGGCTATCTGGGTATATGGATCATTGTGATTTATTTTATTGTTTCAAAAACAATGCGCTGGGAGTAGGAGGTTTGAAATAAGAAATAATAAATGGAGAATAAGGGATAAAGAAGGGTGAAAGTGAAATAGCAGGCAGGAAGTCGGGAACAGATCTGACACCTGATGTCTGAAAACTCAAAATTGATAATGAAATATATCCGGTTATTATTGATCAGTATCGTCGTTCTGGCAGTTTGTATTGCCGGTGTTACGCTGCTGTTGCCTTCAAATGTAAAGGTATCAAGAGCGGCGAATCTGTATATAGGATCCGATTCCGTTCTGACAAATATCAGCGACCTGTCTAAATGGAAAAACTGGTACCCGGGATTTGACACCCTGGAGCTGACCGGTACAGAAAGCCGCAACGGAAAAGTGATCAGCGCTTTGGTAAAGAACGTGCGGCTTCGGATAATAACCGATACCGATTCCCTGGTAACGGTTGAAATGAAAAAAGGTGTACAGCCGGTATATAATAACTGGCGGCTGATCCGATACGCTGCTTCTGATTCGCTTACCTTACAGAATTATATGGATTTCCATTTTAAGTGGTATCCCTGGGAGCGTTTTTCGGGCTTGCTACTGGACCGGTCCTACGGGGCAACGATGGAAAAGGGCCTCAGGAATTTAAAAGAGCTTTACCGGAATACCGCAGGCATTGATGGCTCTCCTGTAACAACCGGGAACTAAAGCGATTGTTACAGCTCTATAAATTTCAGGTTTCTTTGCAGCCCTTTTAATTTGGTTCTTTTGATAGGAGAGTGTTTAAATATGTTGCGGAACTGCTCCTCCGAAAACTGTTCCCATTCTTTGGTTGAAAGATTCAGGATTTCCGGTAATGGCCGGAAGGCGGCTTCCTGTG
>DASVMC010000792.1:0-3428 GCA_036384555.1 Niabella sp.
AAAGTAGCGATCGTATTACCCAATGCAGCTCCGATAAAGAATAAGGGAGTTACCTCACCACCTTTAAAGCCTGTGCCCAATGTTATAGCCGTAAACAGTAATTTCCATAACCAGCTGAAATAAGTAGCACCTCCTGCATTAAAGCAGGTAACAATAGATACCGCATGGGGGTCCGGGTTGCTTACTCCAAGACTTAAATAATCCTGGGTGCCTAAAACATAGGTAAAGGCAATGATGACAATGCCTCCTGTAGCCGGTATCAGCCATTTTATTTTAATGAGCCGGTTACTGTAATTTTTGATGGTATGAGAAATTTCTGCAAAAAGGTAGCCTGCCAGTCCGAAGGCAACACCTCCTATTATTGCTTTTAGCAGTAATAACAGATCGAAGTGGAAGTATTTGAAAAATACAACATCCTTTTCTGTGAAATTAATAACGTATTGAGTGTGATGGATCCCCCAGGTGGAACAAACGATATCCGCCAATACACTGGCAATAAAACAAGGCATCAGGGCATCGTGTTTGATCCTTCCCAGTGCAAGGACCTCTAAGGCAAAGATGGCACCGGTAATAGGGGTGCCGAATACAGCTCCGAATCCCGCCGCAATACCGGTCATCAAAAGCATTTTTACGTCTTCTTTTGATAATTTCAGCTTCGTGGCGAAAAACTGGGCAAGACTACCACCTATCTGAACAGCAGTACCCTCTCTTCCGGCTGAGCCTCCGAATAGATGTGTTATTACAGTGGTCAGCAGTACCAGGGGCGCCATCCTGAAAGGCACACCACCTCCCGGATCATGTATTTCATCCATGATGAGGTTGTTACCGCCTTCTGCATTTTTACCCGAAATTTTATAAAGAAAATAAATAAAAATACCTGCAAGAGGGAGCAGAAAGAGCAACCAGGGATTACTGAACCGCAAATTCATAGCCTTATCCAGCAGCCACAGAAAAAGTGCCACCAGGGAGCCGACAGTTAAAGAAACGGGGATAGTTAAACAGGTCCATCTAAACAGATAAGACACGATAAAAAAATGCTCAAAAGATGTCTTTAGTCTTTTCATTCCTACAAATTACAATTTGAATATCAATCGCAGATTGATAATTTGTAGGCGCCATCAGCTCAAAACTGAGCGGTTTAAATAGGAAGACACCATTTCCTTTCCATTATTGATACAAATGTAGTATATTCTTTAATAAATTTTCTTTAAATTTTTTTGATGTATAATTAGCCTTTTTTAAATGAATTTAAAATTTATGATGAAAGCCCGCAGTAATTGTCTGCGTTTCCGCATAATTATATACCGACAATTTTAACAGGGGAGTGGTTACTTCTTTCCGCGCACTAAAGGTATTGAGTATGTCAATAGCGGAAAGGATCAATTCGCCCCTGTCTTTTAAGATTTTCTTACTGATGCCGCCATCAGGTGAAAACCGTTGCTTTATTGTGAATATTCAATAGCGAAATAAAAACTAATTGTTATCAGAATTTTTTCGTTTATAAAGAAGATTCAAAGTCATTAATGAAATGTTGATTGCCAAAGAAACCGTATTGGCTGTAATAATAATAACATCCTTCAGCATTAATCCATAAATCACCCAAAAGATCAGGCCAATAATAAGAATAATCAATACCCAATAGGAAATATCTGAAGCCTGCTTTTCTTTAATGATTTTTATAAGTTGGGGAAGAAGCGATATGGCGGTGCAAACGCTGGCAATAATACCAATAATAGTGATTGTTTGCATGTGTAAGAAATAAGCTGTTATCACAAAATCTTTTGTCAGGCTTTCAACTAAAGCCCGTAGCTATTAAATATACTAAAAAATAATAGCTCCTGCAAAATTGAATAGAACAAATAAGTCAGGAAATAAATTATTTTTCAGGCGGCTTTGGCATAATATTTTCGGTTTGAAGTGTAAACTGTTTGCGGAAGCATATGCAGCATTGAATAAACGATTGACAGATTTAATAGCGGCAGAAGTAAATTTAATAGGCTGCCTACCTACTAAAAATTTAAATTTTATGATAAAAACATTATTTAACGTATTACTGTTATTTTTTTTCTCCTGTGTGGTTCAAAGTTGCAGTGTGGCAGAAGGTATTTTTAAAGCTGGTATGTGGTGGGCGTTCTTGCTGGTAGCACTTGTAGTGATCCTTTTATTCTGGCTCTTGCGAAGCAAAAAATAAATAAGGAGAAGATAAACTCAATCTCTTTAAGATTGAGTTATATAAAAGAGAAATAGTACATCCTTCTTTTTAACTGCTTACAAACCTGATCTGATTTATTGATCCGGGAATTACAAATTTTATATTACGACAGGTTATTAGTATAAGGCAGGGTCTTAACTTTACCTCGTTGACCTGAGGTTCGGAACCCGTTTCCAGGTGGTTCCAATTGATCGGGGAGAGACTGTTCAGCGATACCAGAATATACTGATTTCAGGAAACAGAAAGGGCGTTTCCTCTAATACTAAGCACCACTTCTGCTGTTACCCCGGTAAAGTAAATCCGACGGACAATGAATAAGACCCATTGAGTCTTATCGCAATTAAAATATCGGTTGCGTTTTCTGGCTGAGGTTTTTGTTATAACTTACACGGTATCTCAGTAAAAGAAATTAAAATGAAAGCAAGCGCCGGTATTGTGTTGTTCAAAAAAGTAGGCCCTGATACCTTTTTTTTTCTGGTTCATCCGGGTGGCCCGTTCTGGAAAAACAAAGATGCGGGCGCGTGGTCTATACCTAAAGGAGAGCTGTCAGCGGATGAAGATTCGCTGGAAAGAGCCAGGACCGAATTTTATGAGGAGACAGGGCAGGTCATTGAAGGCGTCTTCAGGCCTCTGTCTCCTGTAAAGCAGAAAGGAGGAAAAGTCATTCATGCCTGGGCGACAGAAGGCAATATTGAACTGGCTGCATTAAGCAGCAATTTTATTAGTCTGGAATGGCCGCCTAAATCCGGAAAGGTGATACAGGTTCCGGAGGTGGACCGGTGGGAATGGTTTGATTTTGAAGAAGCAAAGCAACGGATAAACCCTGCCCAGGCGATGCTGCTTGCAGAAGTGGTTGGTGATAATTAAGTACTGACAGGCAAATCACATCTATGACTCCGAAAAAGACTAAGGCCCTGGCAGGAAACCCTTAGCATAGTCTTGGACCGCAAAATCACCTGTGAACAGATGCCATATGGGTAAAATTAATTCAGGTTCCTTAAACGGGTTTTTCTGTTTTTTAACAGATTGACAATAATGCTCCAGGACTTCAGGACTGGTTTTTGTGCCAATACAGATAAAGGTATTTTGATTATTGTTAAACTGTAAAAAGTAATTTTATGAAAAAAAGAATTGCCATCCTTGCTACGCATGGCTTTGAAGAAAGTGAACTGAAATCTCCTAAAGAACATCTGGAACAACAAGGCTGGGAGGCATT
>DASVMC010000793.1:0-1995 GCA_036384555.1 Niabella sp.
CTACCAATAATCCCATTGGAAACAAATGGAGAGACTATTATGTAATGATAAGGCAGGCCAATTCCATTTTAGAGGGGATCGAAAAGTATAAAACTCCGGACAATCCTAATCGTCCCGGCGACTTAAATAACCGTATAGGGGAAGTCTATTTTTTAAGAGCCTGGGCCCTGTTTGAACTGGTGCGGCAGTTTGGGGGCGTGATTATTGTAACCAGCGTTATACAAGATCCGAATGATGACGCAGCCTTAAAACGACCCCGGAATACTTATGATTCCTGTGTAGCACAAATTGTTTCAGATTGTGATATGGCATTTTCGCGGGTGCAAACAGCTAATTACCTGCCAACGGATTTTGGTCGGGTTACCAAAGCGGCCTGTTTAGCTTTAAAGTCCCGGATCTATCTTTATTCGGCCAGTCCTTTGTGGGCGCAAACCGGGAAAAATTCACCCTTTCCGGATATCGCAGAAAACACCAATGCTTCTGACCCTGCAAAATGGAAAATAGCAGCCGATGCTGCCAAGGCAGCCATTGATTATTGTGCTGCAAACGGGTATCAGCTGGAACCTGATCTTACAGGAAGAAGAAATATGTATTTACAGCCATGGAACAGTAAAGAAGTGCTTTGGGTAAGAATGAATGAAGAGGGCGGCTCTGAATTTGAACGGCATTATTATCCTTTTGGATATAGTGGTTGGTCGGCTGCGGCTCCTACTCAGAATGTGGTGGATGACTATGAAATGAATGACGGAACCCCGATAGGCACCTCTCCGCGTTATGATGAGGCGGATCCGTATGCCAACCGTGATCCCCGCTTTTATACAGATATCCTGTATAACGGCGCTCAGTTTAAGGGCAGATCTGTAGAAACGTATGCCGGAGGCCGGGATGAGGCCAGCACCAATACTGATCACTCAAGAACAGGATATTATCAGAAAAAACTGGTAGATTCTTCACAAACAGTTGGACAAAGTTCACGTACAACAGATGGGATTACATTTAGATTGACGGAACTCTATCTGAATTATGCCGAAGCATTGAATGAATACGATCCTGGTAATGCAGATATAGCCCGGTACATAAATATAATAAGAACAAGAGCCCAAATGCCGGCTTTGCCTGCCGGCCTGAGCCAGTCTCAAATGAGAACCAGGATCCGGAATGAACGCCGCATTGAGCTGTTTGCAGAAAATCAACGTTTCTGGGACGTGCGCAGGTGGAAAATAGCCGCACAAACCGAGCAGAAT
Organism: Niabella sp.; assembly: GCA_036384555.1. GTDB lineage: Bacteria > Bacteroidota > Bacteroidia > Chitinophagales > Chitinophagaceae > Niabella. The sequence goes on from DASVMC010000793.1 coordinate 1,245, forward strand.
ATATATGGTATGCGCGCGATCAGGGATGGAAGTGGCTTTAAGTACGAGCGGTTCCTTGTAGAAAAACGACCCTGGCGTAATGCCATGCTGGCAATTCCTATTACACTTGATGAAACGTTCAGAAATCCTAATCTTGAACAAAATCCCGGGTGGTAATTACCGCCGTTTTTATCGTATAAATAGAATAAAATGAAAAAAATAAAAAACTTCATTTGGGTATTCATTCTGGGTTCTGTGGTATTATTACTGGGAGCCTGCGGCAAGAGCATCTTTGAAAAAGACTATCCGGGATCTGATGGGAAAGTATTGATGGCACAGGCTACAGAAGAGCGGAGTGTGATCCCGCTCAGCATATCAAGCATACCGCTCCAGTTAGGATTTGGTGCATCTTATGGCATGTCTATGACGGCTGCGCCTAAGGATATACCTGTTGAGTTCGAATTAAAAGAAGATTGGATTGCTGGGTACAATGAACAGAATGGTACGGATTATATTCCGCTGCCGCAGGGCAGCTACAGTATTTCCGGGTTCAGTTCAGTTATTCGGAAAGGACAAACCACTTCCGACCCGCTGATCATTACCATTGAAAGTAAAAAACTGGATGTAACTAAAAAATATATGTTCCCGATCGTCCTAAAGTCTGCAAGCGGTGAAAAAGTTGATTCTGCAATGACCACTACCTGGTTCCGGATAAATCAAATTGTACGGCCAGAGCGGGATGTAACAGCACAAGGAGTGCTCAGCGTAAGCA
>DASVMC010000794.1:0-3887 GCA_036384555.1 Niabella sp.
GTCCAGGGCATGGGCGAATTAAGTGCTCCTTTCGCCAAAGGTGTAGGATGATAACCGCTATCTGTATACGCTTTGAATCGGTTTACAAAAAGCTCCTGCGTCCAGGCACCTATTCCTGTTTGGCGGTGCATGGTAATATTAGGCGCACGGATGATACCTGCAGGCTGGCGGAATTCCATACCGCCGCCAAATTCGCTGCCGGGTACAATCTTCCCTTTATCCTGCTTACTATGACAGTCCACACAGCCTGCGGCATTAACTAAATAACTCCCATATCGAACGGTATCGCCTGGAGAAGGTTTTGGCTGATGAGCAGAAGGTGCCGGAGATAATTTGTTCAGCAGACTGACCGGAAAATCCAATACGGTTGCAGGCACATCACTGTTTACAGGCGGTAATGTTCGTAAATAAGCGATGATGTTATACACATCTTCTTTATCCATCTGTCCAAAACGATGATAGCCCATTACCGGAAATAATGCCCGACCGTTTTTGCTCACACCACTGGTTATGGCGCGATAGATTTCGCCATCCGTCCAGGAAGATAGTTGATAAGGTGTAAGATTAGTGGAATAAATATCACCGGGAAAGCCGGCTTCTGAACCAAACTTTTCTCCACCAATTCCTTCTTTATCATTAGAAACCGGACCGCTAAATAAAGTCCAATCGCGCTGACTATGGCAGTCCATACACACCGCCACATGTTTTGCTAAATATTTTCCCTTTTCAATGCTGCTACTATCCATACTAACTTTTATATCAGGAGCGACTCCTACATCAGGTTTAGCGAAATTGATGTACAGGCCACTGCTTAAAACCAACAGAATAACAATGCCGATAATCAGGCCTGAAACTTTTAATAATTTCATTCTTATATTGTTTATTTTTTCCATTGTTCTCATGGAACGCCCTATATACATCCCCATGTTTGTGAAAAAATCATTTTGACACGGGCGTTTCGTTTATTTGATATTTTTTAATGTTGTTACACAAAAGGTCAAGCTTATCCGTTAGCAAAACGAGCCATTTTTATTTTCAAAACATATCGACGTAACAGGTATAGTGTTAAACTCAACAAGCCAAAGGTTAGTTCTATTTTCAGCCAGGTATTTCCAAATGCCCCCAAAGGGCCATTAATGCAAATGGTCAGTACTCTGGAAACAGCATACATCAGCCAAAACACCGTAAAGAAAAGCAAACCGTATTGCAGATTCCGAATGGATATAATTAAGGCTAAACCAACTAAAAAGAAGCCTACGCCGCCATATACACCCCGTATAGAACTCAGGGCGTCATTATTCGTTAATTCTACTCCCACAAATGCCATTACAGTTGCCGGATTTGCCCAGGCCAAAATGGAGATATAAAGCAGGCTTGATGAAAAGATGCCTATACAGATATAACTGATAATTGAAACTGATTTTTTCATTTTAAATTTTTGTTTTTATTGCTGCTATAGTCAGGCTTTACCTTTCGTCACGCATAACCAAACGCCGGCCATGCGTATTGCCTGTTAGTTTCATTTTTTGAAATTGAGCTTTAGGGTTATGTCCACATCGGGCAGGATATACAGCTCAGCTTCAGGGTCGTTAAAACTGTTCATGCCCCATTGCAGTCGGTTCAGCTTAAAGCTGCCTTCCGCTGAAATTTTATTATTCTCCGTTTTTATTACCGCCGGTATCTGGATGCTGTGGGTTTGGCCTATCATGGTAAAATCACCGGTAATCATGGTATTGGCAGATGAGGTCGTGTTACTGTACGGTTCCACTTTTGTAATATGAAATTTAGCATTCGGATGCACAGCTACGTTAAAAAAGTCGGGGCTTTTCAGGTGATTTAGCAGTTGCTCCCGCGTTGCGGCATCCGTGAGGTCAAAATTGCTGATGCTGGCAATAGGAATGGCGAAGTCGCCGCCCGTTATTTTTCCACTTCCGTTTGTTCGCAGGTTTCCTGACACTTTAAAAGCGCCGATATGGAAATGGTCGGGGGCGCTTCCTTTCCATTCCAGAGTAGAAGTTTCTTCATCTGCTTTAAAGTCAGTCGGGGCAATAACCTCGTCTTTGTTCGAACAAGCCGTAAATAGGGATATTGCCATCAGGGCCACATACACTTTTGTTTTCATTTTTACTTTTATATATTTAAGGGTTTATAGAAAATTTACTTTATACACATTGGAAATTCTATCCAGCATAGCTTTCACCTTTTCCGGAGAGAGCGCAACGGGCGCCACCGTTTGTGGTTTTTGGCTAATTGGCTCGCTGCATTCCATAAAATAATTCCAGAGCGTTCCGGGCGTAATGACGTTTATAATCGTTGCTTTTTCGGTTAATATTTTAAACGAGTGCGGCATATTGCGGGGCGCGAACAAGGCCTCGCCAGCTTTCAAGACCGTGAGTTTATCCGCTACGGTTACGCTTATTTCTCCGTCCAGAATATAAAAAGCTTCGTCTTCGAGTGTATGAACATGTCGCGGGGGTTCGGCACCTTTCGGTAGCGTAAGCTCAAGTAACGCCAGCGTATTACCAGATTGATCTGGTGCAATCAATGTTTGAAAATATCCGCCCTGGTAACTTCTGTACGGCGATTTTGTTAACGATTCCATTTTTATAGATTTATTTAATATTTACAAAGCCCTTGCTGTTCTCCCGTCTTCTTTACAGCAGATACCCGGCACTCGCTAATACGTAACGTAGTTGCAATGAAGGAAGCATCATATGCCTTAGCCGCTTTGGCAAGGCGGTTTAACCTCTTAATCATAGCAGGTGTTGTTTTTAACCGGTAGCCGTTCATTGCAATTTCAAAGAGTGGGGTATGCTGTTCATCGTACAAACGGATAATGGTGTAAGGATTCGTGCGCGGCCCTGTTTCGGCAACCCAATAGTTATTGTTGTTTTCTTTTAAAGAAAATTGGTCCGCGGCTTTTAAGTCACTTGCAAAGAGCAATAGTGTGCCGGCGATCATAAAAAACGTTTTCATACTTGTTATTTTATTTTTTAAATAGATGAATGAGTCATTTTTTGTATTAATAAAATGCAAGATTGACACTAATTGAACACCCATACAAATAGCAGCGATGTATGAACACTTTTATCGTTAAAAAGCAGATTTTATGGACGAATGCGGCTTGTAAAAAAGAATATTATAAAAGAAAGTATATGGTAGTATCGCAAGGCTGTTGTCCCTGTCTGTGATAGTCAAATCATTTCTAAAATCTTTTTTAACATGCGTAGGCACAGTTCATTCATAGACCAATCGGTGGTGTATATCGCTTGAATCTTACCCCTGTCGATATCATTTGCAGAAGCCTGTCGCTATGTTTAGCATTGCATCTTTATCAACTTTAATAACAAAATGAAACAGATGAAACAATGTTTTAAAACCTTCGCATTCTTTTTTATATTATTTATAATAAGCTTTTCAGCAAAATCGCAATCACCGTTCATTACCCGTTGGAATCTTACCGCGCCCTCTTTCATCTATCCGGGTATCGGCAAAGATTACACTATTGAATGGGAACGGGTGGATAACCCACAGGTAAAGGGAATAATTAACGGCGCCGGCTCTCAGCAGGTAGTCCAAATCCCGTCTGACGGCGAGTATTATATCAAAGCGTATAAAGGCAGTGGTTCTTTAACCGGATTTTCCGGAGGGAATGACAGATATACCCGCTTGTTGGCTATTGAGCAATGGGGTTCCGTACAATGGACAAAATTAGACAGATCTTTCAATACCTGCAATAATATGGACGTTACAGCGACGGATGTACCTGATCTTTCCCAAGTAAGCAGTCTGTCCGGTATGTTTTTGAATTGCCCGAAACTGGTAGGTAATGCATCTTTCGGACGTTGGAATACAGCAAACATAAGAGATATGTCGTTGATGTTCTC
>DASVMC010000795.1:0-8424 GCA_036384555.1 Niabella sp.
CGGTTTTGCTACATTGGGTGGGCAAACCGTAATGATCATTGGTCAGCAAAAGGGCTCTAATACCAAGAAACGGCAGCTGCGTAATTTTGGAATGGCCAATCCGGAAGGCTACCGGAAGGCACTGCGGCTGATGAAACTGGCGGAAAAATTTAACAAACCGGTTATTACCTTAATTGATACGCCGGGAGCTTACCCGGGTCTGGAAGCGGAAGAAAGAGGACAGGGAGAGGCGATTGCCCGGAATATTTACGAGATGATCCGTCTGAAAGTACCCGTGATCTGTGTGATCATTGGCGAAGGGGCCAGTGGCGGTGCTTTGGGCATTGGAGTGGGAGACCGGGTATTTATGATGGAAAATACCTGGTATACTGTTATTTCACCTGAAAACTGCTCTACCATTCTCTGGAGAAGCTGGGACTATAAGATGAAAGCGGCGGAGCAATTAAAGCTGACTTCGGCTAAAATGAAAGAGTTTGGTTTGATTGACGAAATTGTACCGGAACCAGAGGGAGGCGCGCACTGGGATTATAAAATTGCCGCAGAAAACCTGAAGCAACAATTGATTGCAGCCATAAACGAACTGAAACCACTTGATCCTCAACAGCGTATCAACGACCGCATTGAGAAGTTCTCTAAAATGGGATTCTGGCAGGAATATAAATAGGAAGTAGGGGAGTCGCAAGTGGGGATAGGTGATAAGTCGAAGCCCCAGGTTGCTGCTGCTGTACCCTACCGGATGCCCGTTTCTGAAAACTGATTACTGAAAGCTAAAAACTGAAATCTCAAATCTAATATCTCAAATTTCAATGTCACTACAACAAAAATTTACAGGAACAGGAATTGCAATTGTTACGCCGTTTCATGAAGATCGTTCTATTGACTGGGCCAGTTTTGAAAATCTGATTCATTTCTGGATAACCAATAAGGTGGAATACCTGGTGGCTGTTGGTACTACCGGCGAAAGCGCTACACAAACACGTGAAGAAGAGCAGCAAGTATTTGATTTTGTGAAGAGGGTGACTGCCGGGAGAGTGCCTCTTGTTGCAGGTGTAGGAGGAAACGATACCTACGAAGTGCTGGATGCCTTTAAAAAGATGCGCCTGGATGGCTTTGATGCGATCCTTTCCGTGTCTCCTTATTATAATAAACCCCGGCAGGAAGGAATTTACCAGCATTATAAAGCACTGAACGATGCTACACCGCTCCCGATCATTATGTATAATGTTCCGGGCCGTACCGGGATGAGCGTTTCTGTTGAAACAACATTGCGTATAGCGCACGACTGTAAAAATATTTTTGCTACCAAAGAAGCCTCGGGCAGTTTTGAACAGATCAACCAGATCATGAAGAATAAACCGGATGATTTTATGCTGATCAGTGGCGATGATGCGGTTACATTGCCTATGATTGCCTGTGGGGCGAAGGGATTGATCTCTGTTATTGCGAATGCTTATCCAAAAGAATATTCGGATATGGTGCGTCTTTGCCTGGCTGGAAAATTTGAAGAAGCATTACCGCTTCATTTAAAGTACCTGGATATGGTGGATGCCCTGTTTAAAGAGGGGAGTCCTTCGGGTGTAAAATATGTACTCAGCCAGATGGGATATTGCAAGAATACCATGCGCTTACCTGTAGTGCCGGTAAGCCCGGCGCATGAAGCACGGTTAAACGAACTGATGGCAGGTGGCTGACCCTGAAACGGAAACAGATCCTGAGGTAAATTCAGTTGACCTTCCCTGCAACATTTCGATTGATTGGAATAAGATAGCATTTGTAGAAAAAGTATTTTGCTACTTTACAATGCCCCGCTGAACTTGTTTCAGTATATCTGTATTTATTGGCACAAGACCCTGAAACAAGCTTGGGGTGACAGTGATACCGATAAATGCGGCAACACTCAGGATACCAAAGAGATTTTATACCACCAGTCTACTTTACCACCGGTATCCTGGTGATTATAACTGTTCTCTCCGGAATTTTCGCCCCGCATACCGCCGCCGCGCATACCACCACCCCGCATGCCGCGCATACCTCCGCCCATGCCCCCTCCGTGCATACCATTACCTCCTGCGCTGACGCGGGTATGTGCTGTTCCATGTGCAGCCGCCCCTCCGGCGGACCTTTTCAGCTCAGCAATGCTGATACCGATAACCGTGTTGTTTTTATTGATTGACAGCTGACTTTTAGGAATGGCAACCACGTACCTGAAAAAGCCATTGGCATCACTGGTAGCCGAAAAATGAAGCGAATTAACAGCAGCGTTATTTACTTCAAGCAACTGCATTTTCCCATTGTCCATAAGTGCAGCCTGTTTATAAAAAGAGGTGTAATTGCGATCATCATCCTGCTGTTTCCGGAAAATCGGACCTCCGGAGCCTCCTGTTGTATCGCCGGAATGCGTAGTTGCCAGGTTATTGTTATAAGGATATTGAACATACCTTACGGCATCTTTTGAACCCGTAGGGCTGAAATAGATCTTTACACCTTCCCGCAGTATACGCATTTTTGATGCAGGATTATCTGTTTCCAGGATGATATAAATGTCTTTATCGTCGTTTCGGAAATCATAACGGATGTGTGTTTTGTCATCGTAAAACCGGGAGGGATAAGCCTGGGTAGTAGCGTCATCCATATGCAATGCTTCTGCAGGCATTATTTTTTTGCTGCCGGAACATGCAGCAAGCAGGGTGGCCAGTACCACGGCGGGGATCAATTGCTGAGACATATCAATAACCTGTTTTACTGTATGACTCTTTTTGCAGAAAATAATTGCAGGGAGCTGCCGTTAATTATTTTAACAAGTATCTTAATTCCCTTCAAACAAGTGACATCCCCGCTGATTAAAGATATCTGCAAATCCCTGGTGTCATGTCAGACGAAAAAAGCCGGGTAAATATTCCCGCAGACTTCTTAGCGTGACGCAGAAGATGAATTGTATATTAGTGTCCTTCTGCGCATTCAGCGGAAGGCTTTCAAGTGACAGTTTAGGATTGACACGACCTCAGCTGACCCAATGGCTATCGGATTTATCCCGCTGCTACATCCTTTCCGGAACCCGGATGCCCAGCAATGCCATAGCCGTCTTAATGGTTCCTGCTGTTAGAGCGCAAAGCTTTAGCCGCAACGCTTTCTTACCCGGCGTTTCTGCATTTCGTACAGAATGTGCTGTATAAAAACTATTGAACAGTTTTGCAACACTAAATGCATAAATGGCCAGCAGCGAGGGATTGTGTTCACTACCTGCCTGTTTTACAATCGTATTGAATTGTTCCAGCAGCACGATCAACTCTTTTTCCAGCGGCAGCAGATTTTCAGGTCCGGTTGTACCTTCACCTGCCGGCTCATTTCTTAGAATAGACCGGATACGGGCATGTGTATATTGAATAAATGGCCCGGTAAAGCCCTGGAAATCGATACTTTCTTCCGGGTTAAAGACCATCCGCTTTTTGGGATCAACTCTTAAAAGAAAGAATTTTAATGCTCCAAGGGCCAGGGTGTCATATAATGCGTTTAATTCTTCTTCCGAAAAATCTTTTACTTTTCCCAGTTCTTCTGTTTTGGCTGCAGCCACTTTTACCAATTCATCCAGCAGGTCGTCGGCGTCTACGACAGTACCCTCGCGTGTTTTCATGCGTCCGCTGGGCAATTCCACCATTCCATAGCTGAGGTGATAGATCCCATCAGCATAGGGTTTGTGCAATTTTTGCAAAATGAGCTGCAGCACTTTCATATGATAGTTTTGCTCATCTGCTATAACGTATATGCTTTGATCGTAAGGGAAATCCTTGTATTTCTCATCTGCCAGCCCCAAGTCCTGGGTGATATAAACCGCAGTGCCGTCCTTCCGCAGTACCAGTTTTTCATCCAGCCCTTCGTCGGTCAGATCAATCCATACGCTGCCGTCCTCTTTTTTGAAAAAGACCCCGTCTTTCAATCCCTGTTCTACGAATTGTTTCCCTAAAATATAAGTATCACTTTCATAATATACCTTGTCGAAATCGGTACCGATACGCTGATAAGTTGCATCAAAACCACTGTACACCCAGCTGTTCATCTGCTGCCATAATTCCAGAACCTCAGGTTTGCCGTCTTCCCAATCTACCAGCATCTGTTGTGCGGCTTTCATAATGGACGCTTCTTTTTCAGCGTTTTCCTTATCCATGCCTTTTGCTACCAGCTCTGCAACCTGCTCTTTATGTTTCTGGCCAAAAAGTACATAATAGTCTCCCACCAAATGATCGCCTTTGATACCGGTAGAAGCTGGTGTTGCTCCGTTTCCGTAAAGCTGCCAGGCAACCATTGATTTTGAAATGTGAATACCACGGTCGTTGGAGATACAGCATTTTTTGACCTCGCTGCCTGTTGCTTTTAGTATTTCTGCAATAGACCATCCAAGAAAATTGTTTCTCAGGTGCCCCAGATGCAGGGGCTTATTCGTGTTGGGAGAGGAGTACTCTACCATCACCCTGGTACCGTTTGTTCCCTGCCTGCCCGGAGCGGGGTTACTGTAGTTGGTGTTCAGATAATCCAGCCAGAAATTTTCAGCAATGGTCAGGTTTAAGAAACCCTTGATCACATTACAGGAAGTAATCAATACAGGATGGTCCGCTACCAGCTTTTCGCCTATTTCCTTTCCCAGCGCTTCCGGCTGCTTTTTTAATTCTTTTACAAATGAAAATAAGACGATCGTATAATCCCCTTCAAATTCCGGTTTTGTGCTGTTAATAGCAATGGAAGCGGGATCAAAATCTTTATGATATAACTCTTTTAATGCTTTTACAACGATAGGCCTCAGACGATCGACAATACTCATTATTCCTTTCAATTTTGATGCAAATTTAAGGACACCGGCGCAGAATTAGCTCCTGATCCGGCATCTGTTTGTTTTAGCGGTTCTTGCAACTCATGTCGGCTGCCGCATTTTCAGCGGCTTCAAGTGCTGTTCCTGAGCAACCTTTTGCATATTTTTATAGACTATAAAGTGGAATAAAGAATATCTTCGCTGCTGATGAGGCAGCATTTACACCATGTGCGGGATTTTGTGCTTCCCGTAATTGATTTTTTTTACCCGCCTTTTAAGCGCGTGATGCCCCTGCAAACCTTCCGTTACGCGGTTTCCGGCGCGGGAAATACCTTTCTGGGACTGCTTGCCTATTATGTTACGTACAAGTTTATCCTGGAAGGAAGGGATTTTCATTTTGGATTTTATGCCTTTAAATCGCATATAGCGGCCCTGGCGGTTTCCTTTCTGGTGAGTTTTGCAGTAGGATTTTTCCTGATGAAATACGTGGTTTTTGATGACAGCAAAATAAGAGGCAGGGTGCAACTGTTCCGCTACCTGTTGGTTTGCGTGTTTAACCTGACACTGAACTATGTTTTGCTGAAAATAGCCGTTGAAAGCTGGCATATTTACCCGGTATTTGCACAAATTGGAACAACTGTGATCGTGGTGCTGTTCAGCTATCTGGCCCAGCGGCATTTCAGTTTTAAGAAGGATGCAGAACCGAGTTACCTGGAAGAGGAGGGAGAAGATTGAGCTGCCAGTTATTAGTCCCCAGTATTCAGTTATCGGTTTTCCTGCTTTAAGGTAATACCTGCCTGCTATTTACTACTTTTCATTCTTAGTCATCCGTTACTGAGCATTAACTATGAATATGAGCTATAAACTGAGATCCATGCCGGAAATATTCAGCAGCAACTCTCCGCTACAATAAGCGCGCACCGCAAGCCAGCTGGTTTGCGGAAAAATGCCGGCTACTGAAATATCAGTGATGTTTCCCGTAGCTGAAACGCCTTTTATAAACTCCCGGTTGAGCTGCTGACGCATATTCACTTTTGCAGTATTCAGGATCTCCGTAAGATCATAGCTGGCCATTTTTTCAATTTCGTGAGTGATCTTTTTTGAAAACAACCAATCTGCTGTTCTTAGCAGCGCGTCTTTTGATTTCAGATCAAAATCAATATCTGTTACCTGCAATGTCCTGGAGTCTGCATAATACAGAGGTTTGCCGGTCACATAAAAGTAGCCGTTATCCGTTCCGGTGAATTTTACCTGTATGACCAGCCGGTTGTCATGGTTGCCCAGTAATTTACATTCCTGAAATACGAACCGTTTTTTTATAAAAGCCTTGCTGAATATAAATTCCTTTCCTTTTAGCTGACCGGTCAGCAGGGCACTGAGCGAATCATAGTTCATCACCATATCCACATACACCTGAAACCCTTTTTCTTTGCTAAAATTGCTGATGTGCGGAACCGGTACAACAACTGCTGCGGGCTTTTCAAAACGAACCACCGGTTTAGCCGCCAGCCCTACATTGATCTGCAGCAGGTTATTGTTAGTGCTGATGCTGTTGACCCTGATCTTTTGCGGATTTACCTGCAGCCAGCCCATATTATTGATGTTGTAAGGGCTGTTCAGCTGGTTCCACAGTTCCTGGAAGCGCGGCTTGAGATCGATACGCCCATAGGCTTTTTCCATATCTGCTTTCGATTGGTCCAGCTCTTTTTTTAATGCATCAAGGATGGATGAAGTAATATCCTGTCCCCAAAAGCAAACATTGCATCGGTCAACGGGTTCCGGTTCCCTTCGGGTCACCTGCATCTTAATAGTATAACTGGTCAGCAAAGAGATGTCAATGGTAAAGCCTACTTTTACCCTGCGTTCACCTTCGTCAAAGCCACACTGACAGGCAGGCGTCCACGGTGTAATGGCTTTCCCATTTACGCAGGCCCTGGTAGAGCCGATGATCTTATAGTAGCCTGTAAAAGAAATGTCTAATGTTGTGCCTTTCAGGGAAAATTGCAAAGGCCCCCTTCTGAAGCTGTATTTATATCGTACATCACAGCCATTTTGGACCCAGGTAACGGGAAAATTAGGCGAAGTGAACAGCGTATCTACTTTTTTGTTGGCCAGTGTAAAAAACGGGGTCAGGTCAATCTGAACAGGGACATTGATCTCCGATTCGGGAAGGGATTCTGTAGGGTATACCGGTGCTGACAAAACCGGAACAGGAGATTGAATGGTTGCCTGACCATAGACCACTGTTATGGTGATCAGCGTTAGGAAGAGAAGGAAACAGCTTTTCATAAACTCAAAATCAGCTGCTAAAATAGGAAAATCAATGGCACGAAAATAATCTGACTTTCGGGATATATCCCTGATTGTCATAAACAGAGCTCTGTAATGTTTGTAAATAAGAGCATCTGAAAATGATAAAAGGATTGAAAGTTCCTGAAACAAATTCAGGGTAACTTTTTATTACGGTCCTGCTGAACCTGTTTCAGCAATCTGTAATGAAAGAGGCTGCCGGGTTTACTTTACCAGCCGTTTTTCCAGCTCTTCCAGGGAAACCCCTTTGGTTTCCGGCATTTTGATGAACACCCATAATAATTGAAGGAACATCATAAAGGCAAAAAAGGCAAAGATCGGCCATGGATTATCTTTGAAGATACCATTGTCTGCATCCAGGAATACGGGTGTTATCAAAGTGATGATGGCCGCAAAGATCCAATGAATACTTGCTCCGAAAGACTGGCCCAGGGCGCGGATATTGTTGGGGAATATTTCTGCAATAAACACCCAGATCACAGCCCCCTGACCTACCGCATGGGAGGCAATAAATAATAATAAGAACAGGAGCAGGAAACCTGCCGGAGCGCCGCTGTAAAAGCACCAGGCCACCATTGAAAGACTTATAATGTAACCGACAGAACCGATGAACAGCAGCGTTTTTCTTCCAAGCCGGTCAATAAGATAAAGACCTGCAAATGTAAAAAGGAGATTAGTGCCCCCTAAAGCGATGGAATTTTTTAAAGAATCTTTGGCCGCAAGGCCTGCCCGCTCCAGTATTTCCGGTGCATAGTATAAAATGAAGTTGATCCCTGACCATTGATTGAAAAATGCTATAAAAAAAGCCAGCCAGATAACCCGTTTGTATTTTGAACTGAAAAAGCCGGCGCGCTCTCGTTTGCTGCCGGGATCCGTTTGAAAACTAGCCCGGATGGTTTTTATTTCTTCGTCAATATGAGCAACACCCAGTTTCTCAAGAATATTTCTTGCCTCAGGTTCATTCTGTTTTTTTGCGATCAGCCACCTGGGGCTTTCGGGAATGCTAATTACCAAAAGTGTATATAATAAGGAGGGCACTGCCATCACTCCCAGCATCCACCTCCAGTCGTTGGTACCACCAACCCCTTTTAAGAAATAGTTAGAGAGGTAGGCAATTAAAATACCAAATACGATATTGAACTGATACATTGCAACCAGGCGGCCCCTGGTTGCAGGTGTTGATATTTCTGAAATGTAAGTGGGTGCAGCTACGGAAGATACGCCAATACCAATGCCGCCAATAAACCGGAAAAATGAGAAGGAATAGGGATCTGGGGCAAATGCAGATCCAATAGATGACAGGCTGAAGAAAA
>DASVMC010000796.1:0-1632 GCA_036384555.1 Niabella sp.
CGGCGCCAGGAACCAGCCGATTCTGCTGCATAAAGTAACGGGACCCAGGCAATAAAAATAAGAATGGTCAAAGGAGAGGTTGGCCATGCCGCCCAAAGTAAAATGCCTCCGATAACAGCGTTAATTAATCCGCCCTGTTTATTCGCATTCATGCTGCTGTTTGCTTAGAAGCCAAACGTACATAAAATTTTCCATAAAGGATTTGAATAATTGCTACAGGTGCCGGCAAAAAAAGTGTACGCGGCCATGGTATTCAGGAACAGCTCCGTCCGCAGAAAGGATCAAAATATTCAATAGCCCTTTTAACATGAATCCGGCAAGCAGGCTTCTTTTTTCAGTTCTTTTTGCTGCAAATTCCTTATGGGATTGCCGTTACCTTAGCTTTGCAAACGCTTGTTCCAGTTTTTGAAGACGTTTGCGCCGTTTTTCCTCAGAGATCATTTTGACCATGGTTAAATTGATCCACCTGCGGTTTTTATACCCTGTTTTCCAGAAGGTGCCCCGCAGAACCGAGCGCTGTATGGCATTTCCGAAAATGAGCCGGTAGACAATGCCGGCAGAATTCATGGTGGTGATCATTGTAACACCTTTTATTTTTTTGAAAAGCGGCGTAAAAAGGACGCCTTTGGGCGGATGATCATAGGCCACGCCCGGAAAAATCACTTTATCTATAAACCCTTTTGTCATTGCAGGCATCAGCTCCCACCAGATGGGAAAAATGAGGATGAGGTGTTCCGCCTGCTCCAGGCGCTGCCTGTATTCCATCACTTGCGGATCTACCGGTTTCCGCTCAACAAACCCTTTCAGATCGGAAGCGGTCATTACGGGATTGAAGTTGTCTTTATCAAGATGAATAAGATCAATTTCGTGCTGCGCCTTTTGAAGTCCTTTTGTAACAGATCCTAAAACAGCGTTGCAATAGCTGCCTTCGTAAGGATGATTAAAAACGATTACCACTTTCATTGTTCAGTATTTTATATTGCCTGCGCAATATCTGAAAGGCTAAGAAGGGCAAACGATAACAATTGTTAATAAATATCAGCGCCGGTTCCTGATCCTGCTTAATGAAACGGCGGTAATACCCAGGTAGGAGGCAATATAATGCTGGGGCACGCGTTGTATGATCTCGGGGTGTTCTTTCAGCAGTTCTTTATATCTTTTTTCAGGACTGTCCTTTATCCTTGAAAGAAATAATTTCTGGTAATGGATCAGCCTTTGGAAGGATTGTTCTTCAACGGACTCCCGTATAGGTTGAGAATGGTCTAAAATATACTGAAAATCTTTCCGGGTAATGCTGTGAATGATACAGGGCTCAATTGTCTGTATAGTAAAAAGGCTGGGCTGCCGGTTGCGAAAACTTTCTACGGAGGAAACCGCTTCCCCTTCAAAAAAGAACTGGAAGTTTACATCCGCTCCATTATTATTGAACCAGAGGCGGAGGCTCCCTTTTTCTATATAAAAAGCCATCCTGGAAATTTCACCCTCACGCAGCAGTATTGCGCGGGCAGGCACCTCCTGTTGCGTGAACAGCTGTTCAAAAGAAGCCCATTCTTTGCTGATCGTATTTAAATCAAAGCCCATTATAAAATGGCATCGGAATTGTTACTCATCTGTTGCATCATCGGCCTGTGC
>DASVMC010000797.1:0-2791 GCA_036384555.1 Niabella sp.
TCCCCGGTGCATAGAGTTTCAAAGATCTTGCTGTAAATGGTTGCTTCGTTTTAATATCGATGTAAACAGGTTGTTTTATTTTTTCCGGAAAATCTGCTGCTGTTACGGTATCACCGTCAAATGCGCGGTGGATGGCAACACTGTCAATATTAACAGTTATGTCTTTCGATACTTTTGCCAGATCCTGTTCTTCGTAAGCCGGCTGCGGAAAAGCCATCACTGCTACCTGCTGGAAAAATGGCAGGGAAGGAAACGTTTTTGTAACCGTTCCCGGGCCTTCAATAATCAATTCCTGGGCATCCAGGTAACGCATGCTTTGTGACTCCCTGATCCACGGCCCTCCGCTTTGGCTCCATCCCGGACTGTTAAAAAAACCAATGTCGACACCGTTCTCAGTACCAGCTTTTACAGCTGCAAGCGTGGCATCCCACCAGCCATCTGAAAATAATTTTGCGCTTCCCTGTTTTAAGGATAGCTCACTTTCCGGAAATCCGACATTGCCTACAAAAGCCCTTCCGATACCGGCCTCTGCCATGGCACGGATATCTTTTTGAATTCCTTCTTTTGAAATATTATCACTGATCCAGTAATAGTAACAACCTGGCCGGTAAATAAGCGGGGGATCTTTAAACTCCAGCTTAGAAGCTGCCTGTTGTGCAGCAGCACCAAGCATACCGGCCAGTGCCCATCCACATAAAACTAATTTTTGTAACATAGCGAAGCATTGTTATAATTAAAATCCTTTCTCTCTGATTTAAAGCGGGCATTCATTTTTCAGTATGCCCCCTTATAATTGGCGGTGAATATAGCTCATCATTGGCGATCCGCTGTCATGCACCGTCATGCTAAAGAAACCATCTCCTATCAGCATGACAGTACATGATAGTAGATCTTTCCGGATATGCTATCTTACCCCCGAATATTTCTAACTATTGATTGATCAAAGATGATTGCTATGTCCAGGAATTTGCTTCATATTATACTCCAGATCTTTACAGTTTGTTTTTGTTTTGCTGCCAATGCGCAACCTGCTATACCAGCGCTCTCACAGTTGAAAACAGCATTTATCAATCCGCCGGATTCCTGTAAGCCCGGTGTATACTGGTATTTTATGGATGGGAACTTAACCGAATCGGGTGTTAAGAAAGATTTGCATGCTATGAAAGAGGCAGGCATTTCTCATGTTATTTTTTTAGAAGTGAACGTGGGAGTTCCCAGGGGAAAAATTGATTTTTTAAGCGATCAATGGCTGGCACTCTTTAAAATAATTGAACAGGAGGCCACACAGCTAGGTATTTCTATTACACTTGGTATCGGACCCGGATGGGCAGGCAGTGGTGGCCCCTGGGTACGGCCGGAAGCATCAATGCAGCACCTGGTATATTCTTCTGTTGAGCTGGATGCCTCTGCCAGGGGGCCGGTTACTTTACCTGTTCCGGCACCGATGACACCTTTTTTTGGAGAAGGTGTATTAACCCCCAGACTAAAAGAAGAAAGAAATGGCTTTTATAAAGATGTTTCCGTATTAGCTTTTCCTTCAACAACCGCGCAGGTTACTATTGACGATATCAATAATAAAGCACTCTATTACCGGGCACCCTACAGTTCAGCTAATAATGTAAAGCCTTACTATACCGCTGCAACCATTAAAGCACTTCCGGCAGGAGCAACGATCCCCCGGTCAGCCATCCTGGATCTGACCAAATACCTTAAAAAGGATGGGACGCTGGACTGGAAACCTTCTTCAGGCAAATGGACCGTAATGCGTTTTGGTGTGCGTAATAACGGTGCCGTAACGCGGCCGGCTCCACTACCCGGCCTGGGATTTGAAGCAGATAAACTGGATAGTACCGCTTTACAGGATCACCTGGATCACTACACCGGGAAAATCCTGAATACGATTGGATGGACCGGCCAAAAAAAGAAAGGCGGGCTGAAAAACCTGCATATTGATAGCTGGGAAATGGGCGCCCAAAACTGGACGAATAATTTCAGAGCAGCATTTATAAAACGAAGAGGTTATGATCCGCAGCCTTTTTACCCCGTATACGCAGGAAAGATTGTAGAAAATGCGGATATCAGCGAACGTTTTTTATGGGATCTGCGGCAGACCGCGCAGGAGCTGGTACTGGAGCAACACGCCGGATTTGTAAAATCTTATGCGCATAGAAACGGACTGGGTCTTTCTATTGAACCTTATGACATGAACCCAACCAGTGATCTGGAACTGGGAAGCATTGCTGATATTCCTATGTGCGAATTCTGGAGCCGCGGATACGGCTTTAACACCCAATTCAGTTGTATAGAAGCCACTTCTGTTGCACATATCCAGGGCAAAGCCCAGGTTGGTGCAGAAGCCTTTACAGCACAAAATGATGAAGCCTGGAAACAATATCCCGGTTCCGTAAAAAACCAGGGGGATTGGGCATTTGCAATGGGTATTAATCATTTTTTTTACCACACTTTTGAAAGCCAGATGCTGGCGGATAGCCTGAAGCCAGGCATGACTATGGGGCCCTATGGCGTGCACTGGGACCGCAACCAGACCTGGTGGCCAATGGCAAATGCCTATCACCAATACATTACAAGATGCTCCTACCTGTTACAACAGGGGAACGCTGTTGCAGATATTCTTTACCTGGCTCCTGAAGAAGCTCCCTTTGTTTTTCAGGCGCCCGCTTCTGCTCTTAGCGGAGATTCGTTACTACGGGACCGGAAAGGATACAATTTTGATGCCTGCCCTCCCAGCCTGATGGAAAATGCAGTTGTAAAAGAAGGCAAGATCTGTTTT
>DASVMC010000798.1:0-3219 GCA_036384555.1 Niabella sp.
GTCGAGTGAAACACCGCTGTATGCTGTTGCATAGCCGTTGGTGGGCAAGGTGTGGTTGGTACCGCTGGCATAGTCGCCGGCGCTTTCAGGCGAATGATTGCCAATAAAGACGGAACCAGCGGCTGTAATATCTTTAAGGAGTCCACCGGTGACCTTGCAGGCCAGGATCAGGTGCTCGGGTGCATAAAAATTCGATAGCTCAACAGCCTCTTTGAGATTTTTTACCACTATGATCCGGGAATGTTCCAGCGCCCTTGCGGCAATGTTTTGCCGGGGCAGGGCTTTTAACTGCGCAGCAATAGCCTTTTCGATTTTTTTTACCATACCGGCCTGCGTGGTGACGCAGATCACCTGCGAGTCCGGGCCATGTTCTGCCTGTGCCAGGAGATCGGCCGCCACAAAATCCAGGTTGGCTGTTTTATCGGCAATGACCAGCACTTCTGAAGGTCCTGCCGGCATATCGATGGCGACGCGGTTTTGTACGAGTTGTTTCGCCGTGGTTACATATTGATTACCGGGCCCGAAGATTTTAAAGACCTGCGGTATGCTTTCTGTACCATAGGCCATCGCCGCAATGGCCTGCGCTCCCCCGGTTTTGAATATTTTCCGGATGCCACATAAAGAGGCGGCATACAGGATCGCCGGATGTACTTCCTGCTCTTTGTTGCAGGGCGTACATAATACCACCTCTTTACAACCGGCAAGGCGTGCAGGCAATCCCAGCATCAGTACGGTAGAGAACAATGGTGCAGATCCGCCGGGAATGTATAACCCCACTTTTTCAATGGGACGGCTCTCCCGCCAGCAGGTGATGCCGCTCATCGGAACGGTCTTCTTTGCGGTTTCTTTCTGCGACCGGTGAAAGGCTTCAATATTCTTTTTGGCCTGTAGTAAGGCTGCTTTTAATGGGGGCGTGATGTGCGTTGCGGCTTCCTTTATTTCGGCATCGGTCACGGCAATGGATGCAAGCTCCACACCATCAAATTTTTTACTGAAATCCCGCAGCGCAGCATCACCTTTTTTTTGAACGGCAGACAGGATCTTGTTCACTGCCGGAATCAGCTTCCGGCTGTCCTGTACCGGCCGTGCACCAATCTCGGGCCAGAGATCGCGGGTAGGGTATTTATAAAATTTCACTATTTGCTGTTTAAAGTTAGATGTAAGTGGTGGGATGTTAGAAGCGAGAAGCTTCATGAATATATGCCAGGGTAGATGTTACTTTCACTATTGCTTATTTGTCAGGATTGCCCATTCATTATTGTCTCATTCAATCATTTTCTCGATCGGAATGATCAGGATCCCTTCGGCTCCTGCAGCTTTCAGGTTCTCGATCACATTCCAGAAGTCGGATTCGCTGATCACGGAATGTACGGAACTCCAGTCTTTTTTGGCAAGCGGCACAATAGTTGGGCTGTTGATGCCGGGCAGGTAGGCGCAGATCTTTTCAATGCTTTTATTCGGCGCATTGAGCATAACGTATTTGTTATACTTTGCTTTTCTTACCGAGCGGATCCGGAACAGCAATTTTTCCAGCAGCTTCTTACAGGCGGGGCTGAGCTTTTTGCCGGAAATAAGCACGGCTTCCGATTTGAGGATGGTTTCAAACTCATACAGTTCATTACTGAACAGCGTGCTGCCGGAGCTGACCAGGTCGCAGATGGCATCCGCTAACCCGATCCGGGGGGCGATCTCCACCGATCCGCTGATGACATGGATATCAGCCTTGATCTTATTCTGTTTAAGCCACTTGTTCAGTATGAACGGGTAACTGGTGGCGATCTTCATCCCATCCAGGTCTTTTATCGCCGGTTTCTTCCGGGTCTTGGGCAGGGCAATGGAAAGACGGCATTTGCCATATCCCAGTCGCTCCACGATTTCAGTAGCTTTGTTTTTTTCAAGGACCACGTTCTCGCCTACAAAACCAATGTCGGCCACTCCGTCCTGTACATATTCCGGAATGTCGTCATCTCTTAAAAAGAGGATCTCCGCATCAAAATTTTCAGCGTTGATCTTTAGCTGGTTATTGCCATTGGGCACACCAATGCCGCATTCTTTTAACAGCTTTAACGAGTCTTCACTGAGTCTGCCCGACTTTTGAACCGCAATTCTTAATTTTTCCTGCATGGTTTTTATTTTTTAAATAAAAAAGGCTTACAAAATTTGTAAGCCTTTTTCTATAAGTTGATACATAGCACCACCGGGCTTACACGGGTAAGTCTGAATGATGATGGATATGTACTAAAATTTTCATTGCGGTGCAAATATAGACGAAAATTATGATTTCCCACTTTTTTGGTAGAAAATTTTCAGCGGAGAAATTCACCTGCAGCGGAAAATGCCCTATCTTTAAAGTTTTAAAAAGGATACATGTTACAACTGACCAAACCCCTCGCCTTTATAGACCTGGAAACCACGGGTGTAAACCTGGGTATAGACCGTATTGTTGAAATTGCCATTGTAAAAATTTTACCGGATGGTTCAAAAACAGTAAAACGGAAGCTGATCAATCCGGAGATGCCCATTCCCAAGGCGAATTCCGATATTCATGGTATTACGGACGATATGGTTAAGGATGCGCCTACTTTTGCACAGGCTGCACAGGAATTGAAACAGGTGCTGGACGGATGCGACCTGGGCGGGTATAATTCGAATCGTTTTGATATTCCCCTGCTGGTGGAAGAATTCCTGAGAGTAGGGGTAGATTTTGATATGAAGGGAAGAAAGTTAGTTGATGTGCAGAACATTTTTCATAAAATGGAACAACGTACCTTATCGGCTGCCTATAAATTTTATTGTAATAAAATCCTGGAAGGAGCACATTCTGCCGAGGCAGATGCTGCAGCCACGCATGAAGTGCTGCTGGCACAGGTAGAGCGTTACCCTGAATTAGGAACAACCCTTGATACCATCAATAAAGTTATTGGAGAAGAGGTTATTGTGGATTTTGCCCGCCGGTTTATTATGGACAACGGCGTAGAGGTTTTTAATTTTGGAAAATACAAAGGAAAAGGCGTGGCCGATGTGCTAAAGGCAGAGCCCCAGTATTATGACTGGATGATGAAAGGTGATTTTCCGCAACATACCAAACAGAAGCTGACAGAGATTTTCACCAGAAGCAGGTTATTAAAGAAGATATAATATAAAAAAAATAGCAGGTTAGTATATTGATGTAATTCAATTATTTGATTTATAATGAAGACTGGTGGAGAAAATTGTAAT